>WFYM01000040.1 GCA_015490115.1 Aquificaceae bacterium | reverse complement strand
TTAGCGGAGCTTGGCATAACTTACAACAGGGAGTTCATAACTTACGTGGATGAGGTCGTAAGATGAAGGTTTCCCTCAAAGTTAGGATAATAGTCCTTCTCCTCCTCCTCACCTTCATACCCCTCACCCTCTACTTCTACCACTACACAGCCATGAAGAAGAAGCTGATACAAGACAGGCTGAAGCTCCACTCCCTATACGCCACCTCTCTGGTCACCAAAGTTGAGCTTTTCCTCGAGAAGGTCGTCTCGGAAGCCTCCTCCTCCCTCTCCCTATACAGGAACCTCGGCTTCTCCGAGGAGGAGATCATATGGAGGGTGACCGGGCAGGTAAAGGGGGTATTCGAGGGAGCCTATTACTCTCCCGAAGGTGTGCTTCTTGCAGCTGTGAGCAGGGAGAAGATAGAGCCTGACTTCGAGAGCTTCCTAAAGCCCGCCTACGACAAGAGGATACTCGGCATACACCACACAAGATACGAGGAGCCTTTCCTCAGGTTCCTGATACCAGACCTCGACGAGGGACTCCTCAAGGGCTACTTCGTCTTTTCCTTGGACCTTTCCCTCTTCTGGCAGTCTGTCGTCTTTTCGAGACCTGGTCCGAACGTCGAAGTGTTTCTCACCGACTCGGAGGGAAACATACTCGCCTTCAGCGACCTCAGGTTCCCGGGGAAGAGGAGGATACCTCTGAGGGAAGGTGTATACAGGTCAACGATAATGGGAGTTGACGTTGTCGGCGTCCACGCGAGGAGCGAGGACGGGGAGTGGGTGGTCGTAGTAGAGGAGCCTCTCTCCTCGGTCCTCGAGCCTGTTTACCAGTTTCAGGCGAGAGCTATGGTAGCGGGTTCCCTCTTCATCCTTAGCGCCGGGACATTCGCAATACTCGTATTTCTCAGGATATTCAGACCTCTCGAGAACCTGAGGAACTACATAGTGAGCTGGGAGAGGGAGAACATGAACAGGTCCATTCAAGCCGGTGACGAGGTGAGCGAGCTGTCTCAAGCTTTTGAGAACCTCGTCAGGAAGCTCGAGGAGGACAAAAAACTCTACTCCTCCCTCTTCGAGAACACCCTCGACGGGATAATAGTCTTCAACGGGGAGAGGAGGGTGATAGATGTGAACAGAACTATCCTGAACCAGTACTCCCTATCCAAGGAGGACCTCGTTGGAAAGAGCATGGAGGAGCTGATAGGGGAGAGCCTGCCCCTCACCAGCCTCTTCTTCACCGAAAAGAAGGTGAAGCTGAAGGAAGAGATCTACTGTCAGCTCAGGCAGGAGGTCCTGAGGATCGAGGGGAACCTATACATACTCTGGCGCATAAAGGACGTCTCTCAAGAGAAGGAGCTGAAGCTCCTCCTCGAGCAAACGGCGAAGCTCTCCCTCGCCGGTGAGATAGCTTGCTCCGTAGCCCACCAGATCAACAACCCATTAGCTTCGATAATGGGATACGCGGAGAGCATAGCCATGACCTCCTCGGAGGAGGAGACAAGGAAGAAGGCTGAAGTCATAGTGAGGCAGGCGGAAAAGTGTGCGGAGACTGTGAAGAAGCTACTCGAGGTGGGTAAGCCCTTCGAGGGAAGACCGGAATACGTAAAGCCCGAAGATCTCACCATAGAAGTCATAAAGATGCTCCACCCGAAGGCAAAGAGAAAAGGGGTAAGGATAGAGTTCGAAAGTAGTCTAAACGGTGAGAAGCTCTTTACCTTCCCTTGGCAGATAGAGCAGGTCCTCATAAACGTAGTTGACAACGCGGTCGACGCTTGCGACGAAGGTGGGACAGTCACCGTCCTCCTCGCAAAGAGCGGTAGTCAAATAATCTGGAGGGTGAGGGATACGGGTCCCGGCATACCCGAGGAGGAGATGGAGAAGATCTTCAAGCCCTTCTATACAACGAAAAGATACGGGACGGGACTCGGACTGACGCTTGCAAAGAGGTTCGTGAAGAACCTCGGCGGTGATATAAAGATCATAAGCAAGAAGGGAGTCGGGACGACGGTGGAGATAAAGATAAGCGGAGGGCAGGGATGAGGATACTCGTCGTAGAGGACGACAAAGACTTCAGAGAGCTTCTCCTTTCGCACCTCATCAGCTGCGGCTATCAGGTGGAGGGAGCATCCCATGGAGAGGAAGCTCTCTCCCTCCTCGAAGAGAAGGATTTTTCCCTCGTCCTTTTGGACCTCCTCCTCCCAGACATGAACGGGATAGAGGTCCTCAGGTGGATAAAGGAGAACCTGAGCCTTACGGAGGTTATCGTAATAACGGGACACGGGACCATAAGGACAGCGGTGGAGGCTATGAAGCTCGGAGCCTTCGACTTCCTCACCAAACCCTGCTCCCTCAGCGAGATAGAGATAACGGTGAAGAAGGCTCTCGAGACGAGGGGCATGAAGAGGGAGAACCTACTCTACAGAAAGGAGAGGGACGTATCGACGAGCTACAGCGACTACGTCTTCGAAAGCCCGAAGATGAAGGAGATACTGAGGTTCGTTGAGAAGGTCTCCTGCTCAGACTGTCCCGTCCTCATAACGGGTGAATCGGGGGTTGGGAAGGAGGTGGTAGCAAACCTGATCCACAGAAACAGCGACAGGTCCGACAAACCGATGGTTACCTTAAACATAGCCTCAATACCGAGGGACCTCGTTGAAGCTGAGCTTTTCGGTTACGAGAGGGGAGCCTTCACAGGTGCTGAGAGATCGAGGGAGGGTTTCTTCGAACTCGCGGACGGTGGGACCCTCTTTTTGGACGAGATAGGTGAGATGCCCTTAGACCTCCAAGCTAAGCTCCTGAGAGCCATAGAAACCAAGAAGTTCTACAGGGTAGGGGGAAGGAGGGAGATAGAGAGCGACGTGAGGATAATAACCGCCACAAACAGGGACCTGAAGGAGCTGATAAGGGAGGGTAAGTTCAGGGAGGACCTCTACTACAGGCTGAACGTAGTCGAGATACACGTTCCACCCTTGAGGGAGAGGAGGGAGGACATAATGCCCCTCGCCCACCACTTCCTCAGGAAGTTCTCAAGGAAATACTCGAAGAGGGTAAAAGGTTTCACCGAAGGTGCGAGGAAGCTCCTCCTCTCCTACCACTGGCCCGGAAACGTGAGGGAGCTGAGGAATGCAATAGAGAGAGCCGTCCTCTTTTCCGAAGGTGAGACTATAGACGTCCGCGACCTTTCCTGCCTCCTAAAACCTGAACAGGCACCCAACGGCACAAAGACCCTGAAGGAGTTGGAGAAGGAACACATACTCCGCGTCCTCGAAGAGGTGGGATACAACAAAAAGAGAGCCTCCCAGATCCTCGGCATACCTTTGAGGACCCTCTACAGGAAGCTCGAAGCTTACGGGATAAAGTAGTTGCCATACTGACAAACACCTTGCCATTTTGACAGAACCCCTTCCCCGGAACCCTCTTCCCACGAGGTCCTTCTCTGGCACGGAGATTGCTTTTTGAAAGGTAAAAACAGGGAGGTGAGAGCCATGGACAGGAGGAGCTTCTTCAAGATAGGGGCGGCAGCGGTAGCCCTCACAGCCGCTGACAAGATGGCTTCCGCAGCTAATGTGAAACTCAGGTTCGAAGACATGAAGAAGCACGCCAAGATCAACGTCGTATACCATGCAGACTTCCCTCAGGAGAAGAGGTTCAAAACGATGCTCAGGAACATAACGAACCACCTCTCCGTCTACGACTTCGACCCCTTCCAGATCAAGATCATCGTGGTCTCCCACGGAGCAGGAGCCAAATTCCTCCTTAAGGACCTCAAGGGGACCAAGTGGGCTAAGGAACCCATAGACCAGAAAGCTCTGAGAGCCAAGATGGAAGAGCTACTCCAATACGGTGTTGAGTTCTACCTCTGCGGTATAACCGTAAAGAGGGCGAAGCTCGTAGGGAAACTATACGACTTCGTGAAGATAGTCCCCTCAGGGGTCGGAACCGTCGCATACCTTCAGAGCCTCGGCTACGCCTACATAAAGGTCCAGTAAGGAGGTGAGAAGATGGTAAGGAAAAGAACCTTGCTCGGGGCGATGGCGGGTGCGGTCGCCCTCCTCTCTCCCGACGTTTCACACGCGATAAGAGTTTGGAGTCCTTCGACCCAGCAGTTCCTCGACATAAACTTCCTGATCCAAACTTGGATAAGGCACCAGCAGATAAGCGACGAGAACAGACCCAACTTCATAGAAGCTCCAAACACCACCGACGTCTCCTTCAGGAGGATCAGGTTCAGGCTCGGCGGTAGCATGAACAAGTGGTTCAAGTTCAACTTCGTCATGAGGCTGAACAACGCGGGAAGGGACGCTTACGTCGCACCCTTCGGGGGACAGCCTGCGGGTTATCTGAGACAGGGTGAACTCTTAGGCGGAAGGAACTTCGCCCTCCACGAGCTGGACCTCAGGTTCGCCCTCCACGAACTTCTCGGGACGGAAGGCTGGATAATAGACGCCCACCTCGGTTTCCCAAGGCTCCCCCTCGGAAGGGAGCAGTTCGGAAGGACGGGCTTTGACAACTTGGAGTCCGACAGGACCTTCGCAACGCTCAGGTGGACCCACCTCACCGTCGCCAACGTCACGGGAAGAGCTTACGGCGGATACATACACGTGAGGAAAGGGAACAAAGGGAAAGGCTTCGGCAGGATAACCTGGGACGGCTTCTTCGGCATATTCGACGGATTCAAGGGAATAGAGCAACCTTGGGATGAGACAGCGAGGGTGGGAGCTGCAGGAACTGTGGATCCTGTATGTCAAGGTCCGGGCAACTTCGCTAAGTGTCTCTCCCAGCTGAGGAGTAACTCAACTGACTCCTTCCTGTACGTCTTCAGGACAACCCTCATGTTCGGACAACCGGAAGGAAAGCCGAAGGGTCTCAACTGGCTCTACAGGGACACCTACATAGGGAAAAGAAAGGGTATCACCATAGGTCTTTCTTTCGCCATGCAGAACGACATAGACCAAGAACTTATAACGGACGTTCAGGGTCCGGCTCCGGGTGTCACGGGAGGTGGAGGTCTTCAGGCTGGAGCGGGTTCAGTTCAGGTGAGGGTCCCATACATGATCCTTCCGAACCCCTTTACCGAGTTCAGCAACGTAGCCAACAACCCCGTCGACATGCAGATGTACGGAGCGGACCTCGCCATCCACTACGGACCTCTGGCTCTCCTGCTCGAGGCGGGTCAGCACATGTTCAAGGATGTCTGGCTCAGCCCCTCAAACCCCAGCGAGGACTTCAAGAACAGGTGGTTCATAGCGAAAGTAGCCTACGCCATAAACCCCAAAAGCGTCACGGTCTTTGAACCTTACGCCAGCTACTACATATGGGACCCTGAGATAAAGGAGGTTGGTGGTGTAGCCTACGGTGACGCTGCCAACTTCATAAGGGGCAACAGAGCTGGAAGGGACAGAGCAACACTCGGTCGCATAGCCGTCACCTCAATAGGTGTGAACATATGGTACACGAGGGCAAAGCTCTTCGGTTGGACCATAGAGTACCAGATGATAGACGAGGAGAGGAACGAGATAGACAACAACGCCTTCACGGTTCAGTTCAGGTTCGTCTTCTGAAGCCCGGTATGGCTGTCGCTGTGTGGGTATAGAGCCAGCCCCTCTGGACCGCCCCCTTCTTCCCCCTTTTTAACCTTTTATAATTTTCCTGTGGGAAGGATATCGGAGAAGTTCA
>WFYM01000039.1 GCA_015490115.1 Aquificaceae bacterium | reverse complement strand
TTCTGCGGTCCTCGAGGTCCAAGCTTTTTAGAAACTCGTCTATGGTTCTTTCCTCAAGATCAAAATAGGCTGTGATCCTGTCGAGTTTTTGGAGATACCTCTCCTTTGAGGCGAGCTCGATGCAGTCTTCCACGAGGTAGGGCTGGGTTGCTGTCATGAAGATGAAGTAAGTGTTGAGGCTCTCGGAGGTCTCCTTTATCATCTCCCTGAGAAGGTGCCAGTATTTGGTCGGGAGGGACTGAACCTCGTCCAGTATCACTATAGAGTTCGCCAGCTTGTTGAACCTCCTCGAGGTGGAGTTTCTGCAGGAAAGGAGCGTCTCAAATAGCTGGACGAAGGTGGTTATTACGATCTCCGAGTTCCAACCCTCCGTGAGAACCCTCGAAACGGAGAACTCGAACTCTCCGAAGTCTCCCGCCTGCGAGAGGTGGTGGTGCTTTAGAAGTAGCTTTCCGTCAACCCTTTTAAACTCCTCCTGAAGGACTTCTTCGATAACCTCCGCGTTCTGGTCTATGATGCTCAAAAAGGGGAGGGAGTAGATTATCCTCGGGACGATTCCCTTCTCTTTTATCAAAACCTCCCTCAGCTTTAGGGCGAAGGCAAAGCCTGTGAGGGTCTTTCCCATTCCAGTAGGAAGGGTTATGGAGTAGAGCCTCTTGGACAGGTCTATCTCGTGTTCCAGAACTTCGCAGAAGGCTTCTTCCCTGAGTTTGTTTATGTGTGAGTCTCCTTTTAAGTTCTTCTCTTTGAAGGAGAGGACCGCCTTCGGCGGTATCTTTTTTATCCTCTCTGGTCTGAAGGGTTTAGCTCCAGCCTCCGTCTTGTCCGAGTCAAGGAGTAGGGAGAAGATATATTGAAACCTGATGAAGTCTTTTACTTCCGTTTTACACCTCCTTACCTCCCGCCTGAGCTTCTTAATGTCCCTCAGGGTGTCTTCTAAAGACTTCAGGAAGGCACTCTTGTCAAAGAGGATCGCCTTCTTCAGGTCCTCTGGAAGTTTTAGATTGGAGAGGAATAGGTTGGCTTTCTCTTCGTCTATGCTCCCAGCCTGCTTCTGAAGGAGATCAAGATCCTCCTCAACGAGTATAGACGTCTCCTCGGAGAAGGAAACGGGGTTTGTGTGGTGCCTCTTGACCGCCACGAAGGAGAAAAGGAGAAGATAAGGGCCCTCAACGAGTTTTTTAAGGGAGTAAAAGGTGTAAACTCCAGAAAGGAAGGCGTGCTCCCTGAGCTTCTCCCTCTTTGGCCTCCTGCCTTCCATCAAAGCCTTCATGTAATCCTGAAAGTAGGAGGTGCACTTCCCGAAGTCGTGGAGGGCTGTTGAGACCTTGATGGCTGTTTTCGTGTCTTCGTCCAGAATGGGAACATCTTCCGTGTAGAAGCTCATAAGCTCCAGACAGCGGTTGATGTGATCCTCTATGAAGACGTGGGGGTGGGAGTAGATGCCTGATTTTGCCTCCACAGATAAACCACCTCCCCATTTTCGAGTTCTATGAGGCCTTCGAACTTTCCGAACAGACTTTCCCCCTCCATATTGAAGATCACATCTTCGTAGCTCAAAACCTTCCTGTCCGTATCCATGTCCGCGGGCACGCGCTCCTTGCCTATCTTTTGCGGTCTTTCGAGGTCTATCTCCCTGACTAGCCTCACGGGAACCACGCTGTCCACTTTGGAAGACATCTTGAGACTTTTACCTTCGTATATGCCGTCAAACTTGAAGTCCGCCAGAAGTTCTGAGAGTCCTAAGGAGATCGTGTAGTAGGTTCTGTGCTCCTTTAAAAGCTGAGCGAGCTCTTCGAGGAAGTTTTCTTCCCCGCTTATGTAGATCTTGTAAAGGGGATCTTTTATAAATTCTGCCTTTATCTGGGTTCTCAGGGTCTTATTGATATCCCCTTTCCTCGAAGGAATGAGTGTAGGATCGAACTTACCAGAGCTTCCCTTCGTAAAGATCAGATTAAGCCCCATCCTGACCTTCTTGAGAGGGGATCTAAGGGAGACCCCGACCGAGATACCTCTTGTCTTCTGGAGATACTCCTCCTTGGAAAAGCCCATTATAGCTCCGATGATGCCCCTGACCGTAGGAGGTGGCGGAAAGGGAAAGCTGAGGGGCGACGAGGTGGTGTAGAACTTCCTAAAGTGGGCAAGGTCTCCAAAGAGGAGGAAAGAGAGGACCTTCATTTCTTCAAAGCCTCTAGAAAATCTTCCACTGAAACTCCTATATCCTTCAAAATCTTTTTCAACAAGACAGGAGAAATATCCCTGCCCTTATGTATCTGGACCACGGTTATACGACCGTCTTGGTGCTTGAGAACCTTATGAGAACTTTTTTGTCTTACTTCCTTAAAGCCGAGATTTTTAAGCGCTCTCAAAACCTCCTCCGGCTTCAGAACAGGTATCTTTGGCAACTCTACACCTCTATGGTATGTGTTCCCACGAATTCTGACTCTATCTGAATACCCTCTTCAAGGAGCAGTTCAAGAACCTCCCTCATGTTCTTTTCAAGCTCTTCAATCGTCTCCCCCTGCGTGTGGGCTCCCGGTATGCCCGGTATGTATCCCACATAAAGCCCCGTCTCGGAACATCTCTCTATAACCATTGTGAACTTCCTCTCCATTCCTGATCCTCCTGAGTTAATAATTTAGGTTCCTTCAAGATCAAGCTTTTCAACCTTCACACCCTCAAAAACACTCTCTATATCCTCCTTCAGCCTCACCCTGTCCCCGAGCTTGTATCTCACCTTCTCTATCTTGTCCTTGTATTTCTTGACCTTTTCCTTTAGCTTGGAGAGATCTATCTCCACCTCTTCTATGTCCCTTATCTCTTCGTCCATCTTGTCTGTGTTTATGCTCACCAGCTTATCCAGCTCTCCCATGTGGGTGAGGGTTCCCTCTTTGTAGATTATCTCTATCAGAAGGCGGGGTTCGTGGCCGAACTTGGAGTATGATATGACATCGGTGGAGGATTTATGCCCTATCCATATAGCTTTAAGCATTTTGAAGATATCATCATCGGTCAGTTCCGCTATTATCTCTCCCTTTTCATTACGAAATACTGAAGCTGCTTCATTAGCGATGCCGTAAAAAACTATTAATGCGTAAGGAACGACCCATCTCTCCGGGAGGGAACCCTGAGTTTTATCCTTTTGACCTTCGGAAGGCATAACCGAAGAACCTTTCACAAGCACAGGCTTGACCCTGTGCAGGGAGCGTCCGAACTTAAACTGCACAGGCCCAGTTATTCCCCTCGCCCTTTCAGAAGTTTCCTCTTCCGAGGACTTCTTTTTCTTACCTGTGTCTATGGCGAACGTTCCACCGAACAGCCTTATGTCAATAGCCTGCTTGATAACGTTATCTATCTTTCCATCGAAATACTGCTTCAGTATGTCGGACTTGTCCAGCAGTGTAAGGTCTTCTTTCCTGACCTCTCTCAGGAATACCGTTTCACCCATTCCCGCAAGAGTATCCCTTATGGTTCGCTTAAACCTATCTGGTGTAACGTAGTTGATACCCGTCTCCTCGTCTATCCTCGGCTTGTTCTCGTCCATGGGGTCCCCGTTGGGGTTGGCCCAGGAAACGTCGTAGAGGAAGAGAAACTCACGCCTGTTCTTCATGACTTCCCTCCTT
>WFYM01000038.1 GCA_015490115.1 Aquificaceae bacterium | reverse complement strand
CTTTACGACCTTAGCTATCTTCTGGTCGAGGGGGAAGCCGTTGTGGGTCAGGAATATTACGGCGTCCACCTTGTGCTTTTCCCTCAGCTCGTTTACGAACTGCTGGAGTTGGTCCTCCCTAATACCGAAGCTCCACCCCTCTACAAATTGCTTGGGGTTAGCGAGGGGCGTGAATGGGAAGGAGCTGCCTATTATCCCGAGCTTTACACCCCCGACCTCCTTTATGGTATAAGGTTTGAACACGAGATCTCCCCAAAGCTCGTCGACGACGTTGTGGGTTATGAACTCGCAACCGCCCTTTTCAAGCTCTCCTATTCTCTTTAGGAATATCTCTTTGCCGAAGGTAAAGTCCCAGTGAGCTACAAAGAGGTCGTAACCCGTGTACGTCATCCACTCGACGACGGACTTTCCTTCGGTGAAGGTCCCTATGGCTGTCGTCGTCCACGTGTCACCGCCGTCCATTATGAGGACCTTGTCCCTTCCCCTCTCCGCTATGACGTGCTTTATGATCGTGGTTATGTGAGCAGCTCCTCCCATCTTCCCGAACTTCTGGGCGAGTTCCGGGAAGTTTACACAGCTCGTGAAGTAAGCCTCTAAAGTTCCGGGAGCTATCCTGTAGTATTTCAGGAAGTCCTTACCTGTTATGTATCCGGGTGTTCCGGCGAGCTTCTTCGGAGCTACGAGGTTCATAGGTTCGGCGAAGTAGAGGGGTTCGAGGTGGGCGTGCAGATCCGTTGTGAAGAGGAGGGTAACGTTGCCAACGGGCTTGAACCTCATTATGTCGTCGTAGGTCATCTCAGCCAAAGCCCTGACCGGGTTTGCGGTCAGGTAGGCACCTGTGACGATTGCAAGCTCTAAGAAGTCCCTTCTGGTGAGGTGCATCCGCCGTCACCTCCTAAAAAATTAAACTTTTATTTTGTCCAAAAGGGGGGCGGTAACCCCCTCCGGTTTTACTTGTTGATGGGAGACTCCGGACTGTGGAGGAAGGCGACTATGTCCGCTATCTCTTCGGGTTTGAGGACTCCCCAGTATCCGAGCCTCGGCATAGCGGAACATGGGACGAAAGCCCAAGAGTTGTAGATCCTCATGTATGTCTGCTTGGGATCCACCCCCTTCTTCCCGTAGCCCCTGAGAGAGGGACCTATATTACCGCAGGCGATGATCTGGGGATCTCCGCAGTGGCAGGCGTAACAGTTACCTCTCCTGCTCCTTCCGCCCTTCTTCGGATCTCCGAAGAGCTTCTCACCCCTCTTCCAGTCGCCCATGACTTTGCCGCCAGGCGGGAACTTTATGGTGGCGAGCATTGCCTTTTTGAACTCCTCAACGCTTATTCCTTTTGGAACGACCTGGGCTTCGTTGGAGCAGTATCTCTGCCACTTGTCTTGGTTTTGATAGAAGGCTATCCTGAACTTCTCGTATGCGGTTAGCTTCTTCTTAGGCTTTTGGGCTTCCGCCTTTTGAGCTGCGGGCTGACAGGCGACTAAAAGACCCAAACCCACTATGGCTCCCGCAAGAGCTATCTTCTTCATCTTAGCCCCTCCTTTACCTCACGAGTCCGGGAACCTCTATGACTCCTCCGTTGGAGGCGTGCTTCATGTAAAGCTCAACGGCTATAACTTCTTTGGCGAAGAATGGAGGGGTTTTGACCCAGTCCTTCTTCTCGTCCCACTTATTCAGGAACAGGAAGTAAGCCCTGAAGCAGGTCCTTACCCTGTCCTCCATGGTCCACATCTTGTCTGAACCGAACCTGTAGGCGGGCCAGTGGTTGTAGGACTTGGCTTTAACAGGATTGGGGAGACCTTGGAGCCTTATCCTCCTTCCGGCGAGGACCATGTGGCACATGGCACAGGAGAACTCTCTCGCTCCCGCCCTCGTGAACCACACCTTTTTTCCGAGTTCGTACATCTCCTTCTCCTTGGGGTGCTGGATCTTCACGTCTATCTTCATCCCGTTGCTGAGGGAAGCTACGTATGTTGCGAGGGGAACCCTGTAGGTCTTGAGATACTTCTTCTTGAACTTCTTGTCCTTGGGATCGAAGCCCATATACTTGGTCATGCACTTGTAGATCCTGAGATCTATGTCCGCCACGGCGTCTATGTCCTTGTAGTATCTCGGCATCTTGGCGTAGGCTCCCACAAGCTTCGCCCCGTCCTGACCGTGACAGGTGGCACAGGTTTTGCCGTTCGGTCCCTTCAGGTTGTGGTAGTAGTCCCTTCCCTCATCGACGAAGACGTGACCGGGGTGCATTCCGAGTTCGAGGAGTTCTCTGAGGTGTTCGGGGAGCTTTTCCTTAGCGACAGCGAGGGTCCCGGCGACAGCCCCCCCAGCGATCACACCGAGGACCAAAAGCCCCTTCTTCTTCATGTCAGGCCCCTCCTTTAGGCTATGCTGACCTTTAAGCTCTTCTCCCACTTACCCCCCTTGTTGTCTTCATACTTGATCGTGAGGGTTCCGGACTCGGTAGCCTTCATCATTATGGCGAAGTAAGGGTTCTTGCTTATGCCGGGTCCAGAGTGGATGGTGGTTACCTTCTTTCCGTTGAAGAGGAACTCTATACGGGTGAGGTAGTGGGCGGGTATCAGCTTCCCCGTCTTTTTGTCCTTTCTTAGACCCGTCTCCATGGGGTGGGTTATGACCATCTGGACCTTGAAGACCTGACCCTTAGAGATCCTCCTTGGAACCCTTACTATAGCCCTTCCTATCCTCGCCATGTCCTACCTCCCTTTTAGTTTTTTAACCGCAACCTCCGACGGTAACCTTAACCTCCTTGAAAGCCATGAGGAGGCTACCGTCCTTCATTTTGATTACAGCCCTCACAGGTGAGGTCTTTGCGAGCTTGATCCTCGTTGCGAAGAAGACCTCACCGTTCATCGGAGAGAGTTCCACCTTCGTTACCCACGGGTTGAAGTTGTTGTCGGCGAAGATGTAGATAGCCTCCACCTGCTCGACGGGTATGTTAGCCTTCACCTGAACGGGGACGTTAGCTCCGGACTCCGCTATGGTAGGAGCCTTGACGGTTATTAGGTTGCTCTGCTTGAGGTCCTTGAGGGTAACGCCGAGGTGCTGCTTGAGGGCGTCGTCGATGCTTATCTTCTTGACACCGAACGACTCCTTAACGGAACCGGGAGCCATAAGTAGTGCTGCGGCTCCCACTCCCGCCAACTTGAAAAGATCCCTTCTCGTGAACATCCCACCACCTCCTAAAGATTTAATCCTTTCAAACTCTTGATAGCAGTTAATTAATTTAGAATAGGAGCTTCGGGGTTTTGCTTAAATATTCCTTATGTATGAATAATCAAATCTAATTTAAATCCTTTCGCATATAAGAATTTCCTTAAGGGAAGGGGGGTGCAACGGGTATACCTTCCGTCTCTTCAAATCCGACCATTAAGTTCATGTTCTGGATCGCTTGGTGAGAGGCACCCTTTCCGAGGTTGTCTATGACCGATATGACAACCGCGGTTTTTGTCCTCCTGTCGTAGAAGGGGTATATGAGGCAAAAATTAGTTCCGAGGACCCACCTGACCATCGGGGGTGAGTCTACAACCTTTATAAAGGGTTCCTCTCTGTAGGTTTCCACAAAAAGCTCACGGATGTCGAAGGGGTCGGTCTCTACGTATAGGGTAACGAGGATACCCCTCGGTGCTGGGACTACGGTAGGGGTGAACCTGATCCTGACCTCCCTTCCAGAGACCTCCTTCAAGATACCTTCCATCTCGGGGACGTGCCTGTGGTTCTCTACCGAGTATGCGAAGAAGTTGGACTCCATCTCGGGAAAGTGAAAGTGCTGTTTGGGGGTCCTTCCGGCTCCCGAGACTCCAGAGAGGGCGTGGACCGTCACCTTATCGGGGAGGAGACCCTCTTCGGCGAGGGGGAAAAGTCCAAGAAGTGTGGCTGTCGGGTAGCACCCCGGGTTCGCGAGGAGCTTCGCTCCCTTTACCTTTTCCCTGAAGAGTTCGGGGAGTCCGTAGACCGCCTCTTTCAGAAGTTCGGGGTATGTATGGGAAAAGCCGTAGTAAGCCTCGTAGTCGGAAGGGTCCTTTAGACGGTAAGCACCGGAGAGGTCTATCACCCTCTTTCCTGCGGAGAGGAGCTTTGGGACCTCCTCGAGGGAGGCTTCGTGGGGAAGGCACAAAAAGGCGAGGTCGAAGTCCTCCTCGGGTTCCCCGAGGATCGGGACCTCGGAGAGGGGCGTTCCCATGAGGTGCGGGATGGCTTCTCCGAGCCTTTTCCCCGCAAAGGATCCTGAGACCGCCTGAACTACCTCGACCTTTCGGTGTTGGGAGAGGACCCTCAGAAGCTCAAGACCCGTATAGCCCGAAGGTCCGAATACGGTAACCCTTAACGCTTGCTCCACCTGTACTTTGCCCTCGCTCCCATCTGGGCGTACTTCTTCCTCTCCTTCTCCCTCGCGTCCCTCGTGAGGAGTCCTGCCTTTTTGAGGGTGGGTCTGAGGTCTGGATTGTAGTTCACGAGGGCTTTCGCGACACCGTACATTATAGCCTCAGCCTGACCGGATATTCCTCCCCCCCTTACCGTCGCGTATATCCCGAACTTCCCTTCGGTCCCCGTTATCTTGAAGGGGAGCATTATCTTCAGAAAGAGGGTCTCCCTCTGGACGTAGTCCCTCAAGTTATACTCCTTACCGCTCGAATCGGCCCTCACTATGAACTTGTCCGGGTGGTCTTTGAGGAGCCAGACCCTCGCGACAGCCTCCTTCCTCTTTCCGGTGGCGTAGACGGAGTTCTCCGGTGTTATCTTGAAGTCTTTTAATTTTGTCATGCTTCTACCTCCAGAGGTTCGGGCTTTTGAGCTTGGTGGGGGTGGTGGGGACCCCTGTAGACTTTTAGTTTCTTCAGCATCCTGTGTCCGAGCCTGTTTTTGGGTAGCATCCTCTTCACAGCGAGCCTTATGACCTCTTCCGGCTTGTGTTCGAGCATCCACCTTAGTGTCCTCTCTTTCAGACCTCCCGGGTATCCCGAGTGCCTGTAGTAGATCTTCTGGTCGAGCTTCTTTCCCGTTACCCTAACCTTTTCCGCGTTTATCACTATGACGAAGTCGCCACAGTCAACGTCGGGCTGGTAGTAGGGCTTGTGCTTTCCCCTCAGTATCTTCGCTATCTCGCTCGCCAATCTTCCCAAGATCTTCCCCTCGGCGTCCACAACCCACCACTTCCTCTCGACTTCGTGGGGCTTTATCCTGAAAGTCTTCATGGGGCAAGTATTTTACTATTTCTTAACGAGGTATTCAAGGGGGTTCAGGACGGACCCGTCCTTCGCCCTCAGCTCGAAGTGGAGGGCGCACCTTCCCGTTCCGGGCTTTACACCTACCTTCCCTATCACCTCTCCCTTCGAGACCCTCTCACCCCTCTCGACGAGGTTCTGCATGTTGTAGGCGTATATGGAGAGGTAGTGCTTGTGTTCGACTATTATCATGTTCCCGTATATGGTAAGGTCGTCACCGCTGTAGATCACCCTCCCGTCGTCTACCACCCTGATCTCGTCCCCGCAAGGTGCGTATATGTCTATCCCTTTGGCTCCCTTCTTATACTTACCCTCGACAGGAAGGAAGGTGAGCTTTATCCTGTGCTTCTTTATAAACCTCCTCTCGAAGGCTGTCCTCGGAACGGGTATCTTAAGCTTCTGTCCTACCCTTATTATGTGGCTCCTCAGCCCGTTTACCCTTTTTATCTCCCTCCAGCTAACTCCGAACCTCTTCCCTATCTTCTCGAGGGTGTCTCCCCTCCTCACCCTGTAGGTGATGTATATGACGTCCCTCCTCCTCTTTACCCTCCTTACCTTCGCCCTTTTCGGTATCTTCAGCTTCTGACCCACCCTTATGGTGGTAGACTTCAGCCCGTTTATCCTCTTTATCTCCCTCCAGCTCACTCCGAACTTTTTTCCTATCTTCTCGAGGGTGTCTCCGGGTCTTACCCTGTAGATTATGTAGCCTTTAGCCTTTTTCCTCTTGTAGGGTATGCATATCCTTTCGCCCACCCTCAGATACTTTTTACCCTTGAGCTTGGGGTTAGCCCTCAAGATGTCCCTTATATAGAGGTTATACCTGTCCGCTATCTTCCAGAGGCTGTCTCCCTTCTTCACCCTGTAGTAGGTCCTGCACTTGGCGGAGAAGGCTTCCCCGGCGAGCAGGCTAATACCTAATATCAAAACCACGAAGAGGTTCATCCGCCTCCTCCCTTATCAGCTCCATTTTGTCCACCCTCGCGGAAGGGGGTCCCCTCCAGAGGTCCTTTACAAAGTGGCACAGAACCTCCTCGTCCCCCTCTACGAGGACCTCTACCCTCCCGTCAGGGAGGTTCCTCACCCAGCCTGAAAGACCATAGCTGTCCGCGGTCCTCTTTGTGAAGTATCTGAACCCCACCCCCTGAACTACACCCGAGAGGAATATCCTGAAACGCATACCTATAATTATTAAACATGATAGACCCCGAACTCCTTAAGATCCTCGCCTGTCCGGTTTGCAAGGGTGACCTCGAATACAGGGAAGAAAAGGATATACTCGTTTGCCGAAAGTGCAGGGTTTTCTATGAGATCAGGGAGGGTATCCCCGTTCTCCTTCCCGATTCGGCGAAGCCTCTCGAAGAAGGAAGTCCATGAGCTGGTCCTCTCTGTCCGTCGAGAAGTCCGCTGGAAGATCTATGTCTACCACCTTCTTGAAGTGGACGAAGGTAACGGGTTTTCCGTAGATCTTTTTGTAGCTTCTTACCATCTCGAGGTCAGCTCCAGTGTCACCGACATATACGGCGGAGTCCGCCCCGAGGGTCTCCATGCAAAGGTGTAAGGGGAAGGGGTGGGGCTTCCTTAAGTTTTTGTCGACTACGTCGTCCTCGTCCACGGTAACTTCGAAGAGATCCGAGAGACCGAACCTCTCGAGGACGAAGTTGAGGTCCCTCTTTGGTCTTCCCGTTACCACCGCGAGGGGAATCCCTTTTGACCTTAGCTTCTCGAAGAAATCCTTAGGGAGTATCTGTCTTTCCCTGTGTTTTAAGTTTTCGTAGATCTCCGTGAACCTCTCGACGAGCTTTTCGTAGTCCACTTTCCCCCCCAATGTCCTTACGACCTCGTAGGTCACATCCCAGTCGTTGTTTATAGCCTTTGAGAACTTTATCTTCCTTACGAGTTCGAGGGGGACTTCCTTTCCGAGGAACTCTTCAGCGGTTCTCTTTATGGCGATATGGTAGCTCTCCCTCACGTCGACTATCACACCGTCCACGTCGAAGATCACGGGTCTCATACCTTCTCCGGAGCTATCTCCCTAGTCTTTGAGAGGATGAACTTTACGAAGTTGCTCGCAAGGAAGGTTATGTTCGTGTTTTTGGGATATATGATGTTGAACCTTCTCTTGACGTCGAACCCTTTTATCTTAACGGGGACCAAGTTCCCGGCTTCTATCTCTTTGAGGAGGAGTCCCTTCGACAGGAAGGAGCTTCCGTACCCGCTCTTTACTATGTTTATTATCGTCCTGCTGTTGTTCGCCTCTATCTTTATGTTCAGCCTCTCGAAGACTATGCCGAGCTTCTCGAGGGCTTCCTTCACTATCTTCCTAGTTCCCGAGTTCATCTCTCTCATTACGAGGTCGACGGTATAGAGCCTTTCGGGTTCTATCTCTCCCTCCCTCGCTATGGGGTTCTCGGGGTATGTGAAGAAGACTATCTCGTCCTCGAGCCAAGGGACGGAGACGAACTTGGAGGAAGGCTCCCTCTCTATTATGCCGAGGTTGAGGACCCTAGAGAGCAAACCCTCCTCGACGTCGTGGGAGTTTCCCGTAAAGACCTTCACCGTTGCACTCGGAAACTCCCTGTGGAACTCGGCTATTAAGGAGGGGACTATGTACTCGCTCGGGGTCGCGCTCACTCCGAGGAAGAGGGTGTCTTTTAGGTCCTTTTTAATCTTCGCTATCTCCTCCATGAGACCCTCGTAGCTCCCGAGGAGGACCTTGGCTATTTCATATATCCTCTTCCCCTCTTCGGTCAGGCACATCTTCCCTCCCTGCCTCTGGAAGAGCTTGGCACCTATGGTCTTTTCGAGAGCCTTTATCTGCTGGGTCACAGCGGGCTGGGTTATGTAGAGTATCTCGGAAGCCTTCGAGAAGCTGCCGAGATCCGCTACTGTGACGAAGGTTTTGAGTTTCGATATGTCTATCATACCAAATTAATTATAGTATAACGAATTCTTATTGCAACTATAAAGTTCAT
>WFYM01000037.1 GCA_015490115.1 Aquificaceae bacterium | reverse complement strand
TGAGATATTCAGATACGACAAGGCTGTCATAGCTACGGGTAGCAAACCCTTCATTCCCCCTTCGATCAGAGGCACGGACAAAAAAGGTGTCTTCACCTACAGGACGGCGGAGGACGTCTTCAAGATCCTCGACTACGCGAGGGTGTCGGATAGAGCCGTTGTCATAGGCGGTGGGCTACTCGGTATAGAAGTGGCGAAGGCTCTAAAAGATATAGGTCTCGACGTTTACCTCGTTCACATCTTCGAAACGTTGATGGAGAAGCAGATCGACAAAACGGCGAGTGACTTACTGAGAAGGGACCTCGAGAGGATGGGGATAAAGGTCCTCCTCGGTAAGAACACGGAGGAGATATTGGGAGACAAAAAAGCTGAAGGGGTGAGGTTTTCGGACGGTGAGGAGATCCCTGCGGATTTTGTCGTCATAGCCACCGGGATAAAGCCTAACACTGAGGTGGGTATAAATTCGGGTCTCAAGGTAAACAGAGGTATAGTCGTGGACGACTATATGGAAACTTCGGCGAGCGACGTCTACGCGGTCGGTGAGTGCGTTGAACACAGGGGAAGGACCTACGGTTTTGTAGCTCCCATAATGGAGCAGGTGAAGGTCTGTGCTTACAACGTAGTCCACGGGAACAAGAAGAAATACGAAGGTTCGGTCACCCACGCGATGCTCAAGGTCGCGGGTATAAACCTCTTTTCCGCCGGGGAGTTCTTGGAAAAGGAAGGGGACGAGGTGATCTCCTTCCTCGACACGGGGAGGGGTGTATACAGGAAGGCGGTGGTCAGGAACAACAAAATTGTAGGCACAATTTTGTACGGTGACATAAGGGGAAACAGCTACCTGCTCGAACTCATAAAGAGCGGGAAGGAGATAACCGAGGAGAGACCCTTCCTCCTTGTGAAGCACATAGTTCCGGGGGAGAGGGTCGAGGTAGAGGAGCTAAAGGACACGGACATAGTCTGCAACTGCAACGCTGTGACGAAGGGTGAGATCGTAAGGTGCATACAAGAAGGTTGCAAGACCCTCGAGGAGATCCAGCAAAGGACGAAGGCTTCCACCTCCTGCGGTAGCTGTCAGGAGCTGGTTGAGCAGATACTCAGACAGTTCGTCAGAGAAAAGCCCGAGAGGGTAAACAAGATAGAGGTCATAAAGAAGGAGCTTCACCCCTTCGACCCCAAGTTCAAAGAGAGGATGAAGAAGTATTTCGAAGACGGGAATTGGGAGAACATCCCGGAAGACGACAGGGACGTGAGACTAAAGTGGTACGGAATCTTCTACAGAAAGGCGACACCCGGCTACTTCATGATAAGGATAAGGATTCCGAACGGGAGGCTCACTTACGAGCAGGCGAAGGTGATAGCTCACCTCTCTGAGAAGTTCTGCAGGGGCGAAGTTGAGATAACTTCGAGGCAGCAGATCCAGATAAGGTGGATAGAGCTGAAGAACATACCCGAGATCTTGGAGGCTCTAAATAGCGTCGGGCTTTCCACGCTCCAGACTGGGATGGACAACATAAGGAACGTAACTGGAGACCCTCTGACAGGTCTCGCTGAGGACTCGCTGATAGACACCCTGAGGCTGACCAAAGAGATAACGAGGATCTTCTTAGGGAAAAAGAAGTATGCGGACTTGCCCAGAAAGTTCAACGTAGCTGTTTTAGGCTCTAAAACGGACTGTATAAACGCCATGTTCAACGACATATGCCTCTATTTAGCCGAAAAGGAGGGGAGGCTCGGCTTTAACCTTTACCTCGGCGGGAAGATAGGCTCCGGAGGTCCCGCGAAGGCGATAGATATGGACGTCTTTATCGAGCCTTACGAAGCTGTTGACCTTTGCAGGGTCGTCTTCGACATATACTCCACCTTCGGGAACAGGGAGGACAGGTCCAAAAACAGGCTCTTCTTCCTTCTTCAGGAGTGGGGTGTCGAGAGGTTCAGGGAGGAGATAGAGAGGAGGCTCTACAGAAGACTTCCCTCGAAGGGAAGGGACCTCGTCGAGAGGTGGAGTGAGAGGGAAGGTGTTGTGAACTTAAGGAACGGGACCTTCGCCGTTCTTGCGGTTATCCCGGCTGGGAAGCTAAAAGCTAAGGATCTGAGGGAAGCTGCTGAGCTATCAAGAAAATACGGGAGCAGGGAGCTGAGGCTCACAGTCTACCAGAACCTCTACATACCGAACGTCCCTGAGGAGAACTTGGAAAAGCTCCTCTCCGAAGAGTTCTTCCAGAGGTTCCCCACTGTAAGCTCCCCCTTCATGACGCATCTTATAGCCTGTGCCGGGAGCGACACATGTAGCTTCGGTGTCATACCCAACAAGAGCGACGCGGTAAGGGTTGCAAAGTATCTATCCGAAAAGCTCTCCCTCGATATACCGATAAGGATGCACTGGTCCGCCTGTGCGAAGGGTTGCGGTCAGCACGGCTCAGGAGACATAGGTTTCGTAGGGACGAAGACGAAGGTAAACGGTGAAGCTGTCCTTGCTGTGGACATATTCGCCGGAGGATCGACCTCAACGGAAGGCTTCAAGGTGGTTCAAGGACTCCCCCTCGATAGGGTCGAGGAGGCTACGGAACTCCTCGTGAAGTACTACCTCGAAAACAGAAAAGAAAGGGAGAGCTTCGCCCAGTTCGCCCACAGGGTGGGTCCTGATGCCCTTAGAGCGGTCATAATGAGCTTGGGGGTGGAGGTTTAACCCTTTGCTTCTGGAAATATAATATTTATATAGAGAAAACCAGTATGGGGTGGTGTGGAGGAGTTTACAAACTGGTTGAGAAAAGCAAAATCCCCATTCTGAAAAAGGTGACAATCCAAATTCTTTACAATCAGTATGAGGTAAAACATGAACATCAAAGGAGTAAGAAATAATAATCGCTCAGAGGGATGCATATGCGAATGGTTTGCATATCTTCAGAAATTGTTTGTATATTAGAACAGTTTGGAGAGATAAAATATGAAATTAGGTGATAAAGCTAAAGAAGTAGCTCTAGACCATGTTAGACGAAAAGCATCTAGAGATATTTTAAATGGCATCAAGGAATGGAGAGCAAATAAACTCTCAACAGCTAAAAGAAGATGGATATTCGAACTTATTCAAAATGCTGTAGATACTGCAAAAGCAAGAGGAAGAAATAATCTAAAAATTGAAATCGAGAAAAATAATGATTCTTTTAAATTCAAACATAATGGAGGACATTTTACATTAGATGAAATTAGCGCGGTAATATATGGAGGCTCTACAAAACCCTACGCTCCTGAATCTGAATATATAGGTAGATTTGGAACAGGTTTTCTAGTAACTCATATAATAAATCGAAAAGTAAAAGTCAAAGGGTTTGTACTTGAGAATGAAAGTCAACATATTTATAAATTTGAAGTAGATAT
>WFYM01000036.1 GCA_015490115.1 Aquificaceae bacterium | reverse complement strand
TGAAGGTGTATCTTTATTCGAAAAATCTAAAGGAGGTAAGGAAGTATGCAGGAGCAGACGATGGTATTTAAGGTGACAGAAAAGGCTGTCGAGGAGATCCTCAAAGTTGCAAAGGAGAACAACATAGAGAACCCTATATTGAGGGTAAGGGTAGTTCCCGGAGGATGCTCAGGTTTCCAATACGCAATGGGATTTGACGACAACATAGAGGAGGACGACCATGTCTTCGAATACAACGGGGTCAAGGTTGTCATAGACAAGTTCTCCATGCCTTATGTGAACGGTGCTGAGCTCGACTACGTCGTCGACTTCATGGGAGGAGGCTTCACAATAAGGAACCCCAACGCTACGGGAACTTGCGGTTGCGGTAACTCCTTCACCTGCGGATGACCTTTACCTTGACGTAAGGGGGTTCGACGCTCGCTGGGTGTATGAACCAGGGGAGCAGGGTCTTCGTTTTCACTTTCAACATGTAGCTACCCTGCCCCCTCACGTTTGAAACGTCGACGAAGGCACCTACTTCTTCTATGAGCTTCGAGAGTATAAGCCTCTCCACGACGTAGACCGTTATCTCCACCCTCTCGGGTTCTACGACGTATATATAGCCGTGCTTTTCCCCCTCCACCTCCACGTATCTTGAAACCGTAACCGTAGTTCTGCTTCCGAAGTTCACAACACCCCAAAGGGTAACGGAAACTACGAGGGCTATCAGCTTATACCTCCAGTCCTTTAAGAAGACGACCCTAAGAACCCTCATTTCTCAACCCGAGAAGGTAAGTTAGCTTGTCTTTTAGAATTTCGGGGTCGAGGTTCCTCTCGAGCTTCCCCTCAACCGCGAGGGATATCTCACCCGTCTCCTCGGAGACCACTACAGCTATCGCATCCGTCTCCTCGGTTATGCCGAGGGCAGCCCTGTGCCTCGTCCCGTATTTCTTCGGGAGGTCCGCACTCCTCGAAAGCGGAAGGACACAAGAAGCGTAAGCTATCCTCTCCCCCCTCACAACGACAGCCCCGTCGTGGAGTGGGGTCATGGGGTAGAATATCGTGATCAGAAGCTCTACGGTCACAGTAGCGTCTATGTAAACACAACCTTCGACGACGTCCTCGACGCTCTGGTTTCTCTCTATGACTATCAAAGCCCCTATCTGCCTGTCCGACATGAACCTGCACGCCCTCACTATCCTCTCTATCGTCCTCTCCTCCACGGAGGAGAGCTTTATAACCCTCGTCCTCTCACCTATCCGAGCTATCGCCCTCCTTATCTCGGGTTGGAATATGACTACTATGGAGAAGAGTCCTACCGTCCAGAACTTTTCGAATATCCACGAGAGGGTCCTCAGCTGAAGTATCTCAGCGAGAAGCCAAGAGACACCTACGAAGACTATGGCTCTCAGGAGCTGGAGACCCCTGCTTATGACGAGGAAGTATATGATCCCGTAAATGAATGCGGTCACTATGAGTATGTCGACCACGTCCCTCAAGCTGAATAGTTCCCTCAGGATCTCAAACACCATCGTATGTCCTCACAGCGTCGAGGAGGGCGAGGAACTCCCTCGTCTCTTTGACGTCGTGGGTCCTCACTATGTGCGCCCCCTTCATGACGGCGGGTGCTGTGGCTCCGAGGCTCCCGAAGAGCCTCTCCTTGGGTTCCGTCTTTCTGTTCAGGAAACCCTCAAGTATTAGACCTATAAAGGACTTCCTCGAGACACCTACCATGAGGGGCTTTCCGAATATCCTGAACTCCTCGAACCTGCTCAGGATCTCAACGTTGTGTTCGGGAAGCTTCCCGAAACCTATGCCCGGGTCCAGAATTATGTTCTCCTCCCTTTTGTAGCCTGTTTCTTTTAGCTTTCTTATCCTCTCCCTGAACCAGTCTACTATCTCACCGACAACGTCCTCGTAAATTATCGGCTCCTCCCTCCAAGTTTCGGGTCTCCCCTTTATATGGTTTATCACGTAGGGACAGTTGTATTTTGAGACGACATCGAACATCCTCCCGTCGAAGGTCCCACCGCTTATGTCGTTTATGATGTCCGCACCCTCCTCGAGGCAGATCCTTGCGACCTCGGACTTATAAGTGTCCACCGATATCCATACGTTCGGAAGCTCCTTCCTGACGAGCCTGAGAACCGGGAGGACTCTCCTCAGCTCCTCCTCCTGAGGGACCCTCTTCGAACCCGGTCTCGTGGACTCCCCGCCTATGTCTATTATCTCAGCCCCCTCCTCAGCCATCTGGACGGCTCTCCTGAGGGCGTCCTCGGGCTTCATGTAGAGACCGCCGTCTGAGAAGGAGTCGGGTGTTACGTTCAAAACACCCATTATCGCAGTCTTGAGACCGAGGGGTAGGATCTTCCTGTTGAACTCGAGCCTGAAATTCTTTCTCCTGAACCTTATAAGGGATTCGAGTATCTCCTTGGCGAGGCTCTTCGTCTCCCCGAAGGAGGAAAGCTCCCTGCAGAGGTCCCTTATCCTCGCCTCACTACCGCAGAGGGCGAACCTCCCCTCCTTCCAGAAGGCGGAGACGCAAGACCTCCTCGCAGAGACCAATACGGGTTCCGGGTTCCCCTTGTAGGTGAAGTAGATGCAGTAGAAGACACCCTCGAAAGACCTCTCCTCAGCCTCCCTGAAGAATACGCCTATCCTCTCCTTCAGGAACTTGTAGAAGAGGTCTTTGTCTGTGAAGCGTTTGAGGAGCATGTAAATATTTTAAGCCTCGAAGACGCCCTCCCCGAAGGCTCTGATGTAGAGACCTCCGAGCCTGCCCACGGGTCTTAGCTCCTCATACCTCACCTTCCCTTCAGGGTCGAGACACCCGTCCTCCACCTCTATCAGAACAGCTTCGCCGAGTATGAGGTGGGTGTCGTAGACCTTCTCGTGTTTTAGGAGCTTGCACTCGAGCTTTGCCTTGGCTTCTTTTACCCTCGGTGGCTTTACAGCCTTCGAAGGCTCCGGTGTTAGCTTGGCGACTTCGAACTCGTCTACCTCGGGAGGGAACTCCTCGGAGGTGAGGACCATCTTATCAACGAGATCTTCGCTCACGACGTTCAAAACGAACTCACCCGTTTCCAATATGTTTTTGACCGTGTCCTTTAGAGTCCCGTCGTCCCTGTCGCTCACCGAGACCATGAGAACCGGAGGGGAGTCGTTGACAGCGTTGAAGAAGCTAAAAGGTGCAAGGTTGTTCACACCCTCGGGACTTACAGTGGACACCCAACCTATGGGTCTCGGGACTATGAGACCCGTGACAAGTTTAAAGAGCGTTTCCTCGTCCGTCTCCCTTACCCAAAACTCCATCAGAACCTCATGAGGTAAAAGAGGGGACTGTAAGAGGAGAGGACTTTCAGCTCCTCAACACCGCTCCCTACTACCCTCTGGAGGAGGCTCTTCTCCTCCGGGACGAAGAACTCCCTCGCATCCGGGACACCGGCGAGTTCCTTAGCTTTTTCTATGGCGTCCTCGAGACCTCCGAGTTCGTCCACGAGTCCGAGTTCCTTCGCCCTCTCACCCGTCAGGACCCTCCCGTCAGCTATTTCTCTCAACCTCTTTTCGTCTATCTTCCTGTATTTTAGGATCGCCTCTATGAACTGCTCGTGGGCTTCGGTTATGGTCTCCTTGAGATACTTCTTCTCTTCGGGGGTCAGCTCCCTGAAGGGGTTTAAGGTATCCTTGAACTTTCCGGTCTTTATGACGGTAGTCTTTATCCC
>WFYM01000035.1 GCA_015490115.1 Aquificaceae bacterium | reverse complement strand
TAGAGGAAATCAAGCCCTCCGACTTCGAAAAGAAGGAGGAGGAGAAGGAAGAGGAACCCGTCAGGGTAGGTGAGGACTAAAGGAAGACCCTCTCCAAGGTGAGACCCTGAGGGGGAGCCGTGTAGGGGAAACTCTCTCCCGAGAGGAACTTTTCGAGTTCTTTCGGGTCCATCTTTCCCCTTCCGACCCAGATGAGGGCGCCCGAGAGCCTCCTTACCATATGCCTCAGAAAGTGGGTAGCCCTGAACCTCAGCTCTATGAGGTGACCCCTCACCTCAAGCTCCGCTTCGAGTTCTATGACCGTGTTCTTCTCATCTTCCAACTTCGCAAAGCCCGAAAAGTCGTGCTTCCCCCTGATCACATCCATAGCTTCTTCGACAGCTTTGACCTCCAAACCTCCCGGTATGTGAAGGGAAAAGGGGTAGAGGAAGGGGTCCCTCCAAGGAGCTGTCCAAATCCTGTAGACGTATTCCTTTCCCTTTACCGAGAACCTCGCGTTGAAGTCTTCGGGAACCTCCCTCACCTCGGAAACACCTATGTCCTTTGGAAGCAGTGAGTTCAGGGCTTTGAGGAGCTTCTCCTCTTCGAAATCCTTCGAGCTTTTGAAGTTAGCCACGTAGTCCTTTGCGTGGACGCCCGCGTCCGTCCTGCAACAGCCGACGACCTTCACCCTCTCCCCTAAGACCTCTTCGAGGACCTTCGTAAGCTCACCTTGAACGGTGGGGACACCGGGTTGGATCTGCCACCCTGAGTATCTCGTCCCTATAAAGGAGAGCCTGAGGAGGTAGTTTTTCATGAGAAGATGTCGAGGCTCAGGTTCCCCTCGAACACTTTGTAGACGGGTCCCTCGAGGAAGACCAGCTTCATGTCTTCCGTAAACTCGACCTTCAAAACCTCACCACTCCTTGTGAGGACGTCAACGGACCTCCCGTCCACAATACCCTTCATGTGGGCGACGAGGGCTGAAGCTGTCGCTCCGGTCCCGCAAGAGAGAGTCTCCGACTCCACACCCCTCTCGTAGGTCCTTATCCTTATAGACGCCCTCCCCTCCTTCTCTATAAAGTCAACGTTGGTCCCCGAGGGTCCGAACTCAGGGTGGAACCTTATAGACCTTCCCAAACCGATAACGTCAACACCTTCGATGTCCTCAACGGGGACGACAAAATGAGGAACACCCGTGTTAAGAAACACTCCGCAGACCTTCCTTCCCCCCACCTCTATCTCCTTCTCAGCCGGGACTGAGGGTTCGGGGAGCTGGACCTTCACCCTTCTCCCACCGTCCAAGACCCTCGCCCTCACGACGCCCGCCTTCGTCTCGAACCTCACCTCATTGTCAACTATGCCGAGGTCGTAGCAGAATCTGACCGCACACCTCGAACCGTTCCCGCACATCTCAGCCTCGGAGCCGTCCGAGTTGAAGAATTGCCACCTGAAGTCGTTGGAGGGGTCCTCAGGTTCCTCTATCAGTATGAAGCCGTCCGCACCTATCCCTTTGTGCCTCTCGCAGACCTTTACCACGAACTCTTTGAGACAGAGTCCCGTCTTCTCCAGAAACTCGTAAAACCTCTCGTCCCTGTTGTCTACTACTATGAAGTCGTTTCCCGAACCTTGGAGTTTTGCGAACTCCATAACGGAGTATATTGTAAGATAGTCAGGATGGAAAAGAGGGCTATCCTCGCCCTCGAGGACGGGAGCTACTTCGTAGGTTACTCCTTCGGTGCTGAGGGTGAAACGGGAGGGGAGCTTATCTTCAACACTTCCATGACGGGCTACCAAGAGATCCTCACGGACCCCTCCTACAAGGGTCAGATAGTCGTCATGACCTACACCCAGATAGGAAACTACGGTGTGAACTTCGAGGATGTGGAGTCCAAGAAGGTCCAAGTCAACGGCTTCGTCGTGAAGGAGGTCTTCTTCAGATACTCGAACTGGAGAGCAAAAAAGAGCCTCCACGAGTATCTTTACGAGAACGGTGTGGTTGGCATATACGGAGTCGACACGAGGGCTATAGTAAAGAGGATAAGGGAGAGGGGGGTAATAAGGGGTGTCATATCTACAGTGGATCTGGATCCCGTGAGCCTTGTGAGGAAGGCAAGGAGCATACCGGACATATCGGAGCAGGATCTCGTGAGCAAGGTAGCCACGAAGAATTCATACACTTGGGAGGAGGGGGACTGGAGCCTCGAAAGGGGATACCTGAGGAGGAGGGGGGACGGTCCCCTCGTTGCCGTTATCGATTTCGGCGTTAAGTTCAACATACTCAGGAGATTCACAAAAGAAGGGGCGAGGGTCGTCGTGGTCCCTCCGGAAGAAGCCTTAGACTTCATCAGGAAAGAAGACCCGGACGCCATCTTCCTCTCCAACGGTCCCGGAGACCCAGAGAGGGTCCTCGCAGGGATAGAGCTTGTGAGGAGGTTTGCTGGGAAAAAGCCCATCCTCGGCATATGCCTCGGGTGTCAGATAATAGGTCTCGCCTTAGGGGGAAGGACTTACAAGCTCAAGTTCGGTCACCACGGCGGGAACCACCCGGTTAAAGACTTGAGGACCGGGAGGATAGAGATCACGGCTCAGAATCACAACTTCGCCATAGATCCGGACTCTTTACCCCCAGATGTGGAGGTTACCCACATAAACCTCCTCGACGGGACCGTGGAGGGCATAAGGCACAAGGAAGCTCCCGTATTCGCTGTCCAGTACCACCCGGAGAACTCCCCCGGACCCCACGACTCTTACCACCTCTTTAAGGAGTTTCTCGATCTGGCGAGGAGATCTTCTTGACGATCCGGAGAACTCCCTCCCTCTTGTTTCTGAAGCTCGCCCTGTTGCATATTAGCCAAGCCGTTGACCTTGCCACCTCCTCTATCTCCACGAGTCCGTTCTCCTTTAACGTCCTTCCCGTCTGGACGAGGTCCACTATGAAATCGGAAAGACCAACGAGCGGAGCTATCTCCACCGAACCGCTCAAGGTAAGGACCTCAACCTTTACCCCCTTCGACCTGAAGAACTCCTCCGTTATACGTGGGTATTTGGTGGCAACTCTTAGATAGCTCGCCTTCGAATAAAGCTCCCTGCTCTCCGGCTTTCCGGCTACCGATATCCTGCAGGCTCCTATGCCAAGGTCCAATAGCCTGTAAACTTCCGGTCTCAGCTCCATGAGGACGTCCATACCGCAAACTCCGAGGTCAGCTATACCCTTCTCCACATAGACGGGAACGTCGAAGGGTTTCACTAAGAGGACCTCGAACTCGCCCACCCTTAGGGTGAGCCTTCTACCCTCTTCTACCCTCTCCTTGAGTATCCCCTTCGAGAAGAGAAGCTCCACGGTCTCTTTGAGGAGCCTTCCCCTCGGAAGGGCTAACCTTATCATACCCACCTCCTCACGTTCCCCTCCCTCTTGGTGAGTCCGAGGTAGTCGAGGTATTCGAGAAGGGGTATTAAATACTTCCTCGTGAGGGCGAGGGTCCTCTTCGCCTCCTGAACCGTGAAGCTCTCACCGAGGTTCCTCAGCTTTTCTATGTATTCTTTCAAAAGCCTGTCCGAGACCAGAAACTTTTCCCCTATCCTGTGGACCTGACCCCTCCTCACCGAGAGGTATATGACCTCCTTCGGGATCCCCGCACGGAGGACCTCTCCCTCCTCCTTTATCCCGGACTCTAAGACCTCCATCAGCTTCTCAAAGAGGGGATCCTTCCCTTCCCTTTCCTTGCTCACTATCAACCCTTCCACCTCCTCGAACCTTCCCGCTTTGCTGAGCAGATACGAGAGCAACTCCTCCTCCAACCCGAACCTTTCCTTAACCTTCCCCTTGCTGACGCCCACCTTCGAACCCTCGGTCTCGGATTCGAGGAAATCGGAGAGCTTCTCTGATAGCCTCTCGACGTAGCTCCTGAGGTAAAACCTCCTCCCGACCTTCACACCCTCCTTGAGGAGGAGGTCTTCGCTCAGCTCTTTGCCCGTCAGCCTTTTGAAGAGTGAGGGTTCGAGTCCCGAGGAGCCTGCCTCCTTCAGCAGGTATACCTCGTATCTCTCAAAGAGGTCCCTCAGGTTCTCCCTAATGAACTCTTTTTTCTTCACCTTCACCTTCGGGTGCAGGACCTCACCCCCGCACAGGAACCTACCCTCGGAGCTTAGGATAACCACCCTGTCTCCCCTCCTCGCCACCACAGGTTCCGAAGTCCTCAGCATGTAGACATATTCTGCCACCTCTTTAAGTCTCCCCGCCACCTCCCTCATACCGAAGAAAAGGTAGTAGAGACCTTTTGTCTTCAACTTCTCTTCGGTCCTGAGTATTAGGTCCGAGGACTTCTCGTATGTGCCGGGTTCTAAAACCCAATAGCCCCTCTCAACCGAGTTCCTCTCAACTTCGGGGAGGTTAAGGGCTACCCTCTCGCCCGCGGAGGCTTTCTCCACGAAGCGACCGTGGTTCTGCATATTCCTTACCCTCGCTATAACACCTAAAGGCTCGACGGTTACTTTCATCCCTCTTTCAATACACCCCTCCACACAGCTCCCCCTCAGAACCGTCCCGTATCCCTTGACGGTAAAAGCTGAGTCCACAAAGATCCTGAGAGGCTTCTCCTCATCTTCGGAGGTGATCTTCGAAGCTTCCCTCTTTATAGCCTCCTTTAGCTCTTCCATTCCTTCACCCGTGAGGGGAGACACCCTCAAAACCTGAAGCTCAGCACCCTCCGAGGAGAGGAGTTCCCTCAGCTCCCCTTCCGCAATAGAGACCAATTCTTCGTCAGCTTTGTCGATCTTCGTAAGGACAGCCACCCCACCCCTTATACCGAGGGAGAGGGCTACCTTGAGGTGTTCCACAGTCTGATCCATTACACCCTCGCAAGCGTCGACAACGAGAAGGATCCCCTTAGCGGGGACGAGACCCGCAACCGCGTTCTTTATGAACCTCTCGTGTCCGGGAACGTCGAGGATCTCGACCCTCAGGTCCTCTTCGGGAAAGTCTATGTATGCAAAGCCTATGTCTATGCTCATCCCCCTCCTCTTCTCTTCGGGGAGTCTGTCCGTATCCGTTCCCGTGAGAGCCTTTATGAGTGTGGTCTTTCCGTGGTCGACGTGTCCAGCGGTCGCGAAGGTGACAAACCTCATGATACTTTTGATAATATGGACAGGAGGCGTCTTCTGAGGAGCATACCCCAGATATCGAAGGTGGTCGAGAGGTTCAAAGACTCCTTTCCGGAAGAAGTTGTAAAAAGAGTCGCGAGGGAGGTCACCCAAAGGTACAGAAGCGAGATAATGGAAGGCAAGAGGGAAAGCACGGAGGACATATTCGAAGAGATAGAGAGGAGGTTGAAAGAGAGGGTAAAGACTAAGCTGAGGAGAGTTATAAACGCGACGGGTGTTATCATAAGCACGAACTTGGGAAGGGCGCCCCTCCACAAGGAGGTGGCTGAGTTCGTCTACGAGATAGCGACGGGTTATTCGAACCTCGAATACGACCTTTTGAGAGGAGAGAGGGGTTCGAGGAACTCCCTTATAGAGGACTACCTCAGGGAGCTGACGGGTGCGGAAGCCGGGCTTGTAGTCAACAACAACGCGGGAGCTGTGTTCCTCGTCCTCAACACCCTTGCCCACGGTAGGGAAGTGGTAGTTTCGAGGGGTGAACTCGTCGAGATAGGGGGAGGTTTCAGGATACCCGACATAATGAGGTGTTCGGGAGCTGTCCTCGTCGAGGTGGGAACGACGAACAGAACGAGGATCTCCGACTACGAGTCCGCGATCAGTGAGAACACAGCCCTCCTCATGAAGGTCCACAGGAGCAACTTCTACATGGAAGGCTTTGTCGGAGAAGTCTCCCTCGAAGAACTCATGAGTCTCGGAAAAAAGACAGGTATACCCGTTTACTACGACGGGGGTAGCGGGCTACTCCTCGACCTTGGTCTTGAGGGAAGTGAGGTCTCCATGAGGAGGTGTGTCGAGATCGGTGCGGACTTAGTTTCGGGTAGCGGGGACAAGCTCCTCGGAGGTCCTCAGGCTGGGATAATCGTGGGGAGAAAGGACCTCATCGACAAGATGAAGAAGAACCCTATGTTGAGGTGCCTCAGGGTGGACAAGATGACCCTCGCAGGACTCGAGATGACCTTGAAGCTCTACCTTGAAGGAAGGCACAAAGAGATACCCGTGATCAGGATGCTGACGGAGAGCGAAGAGACCGTAAAGAGGAGAGCTGTAAGGCTGGGGAGAATCCTCAAAGGTTTAGATAAGCTTGAGGTGAGAGTGATAAAGGAAAGGGCGAGACCGGGCGGTGGCTCCTTCCCCGAGCTTGAACTTCCAACATACTGCGTTTCCCTAAAGCACGAAGAGATAGAAGCTGAAGAGCTTTCAAAGATCCTCAGAAACTCGGACCCTCCCGTCATAGGTAGGATAAAAGAAGGTAGGCTCCTCCTCGATATGAGGACGGTCTCTGAGGAGGAGGTTCCCCTGATCGCGGGGGTCTTCAGGTCCGCGCTCGGAAAGGTATAAACTCTTTCTTATGAGGGAGCTTCTGAGACTCGTGAGGGCTTCGGGGTGAGCGAGCAAGCTGGGTCCGGTGGACCTGGAGGAACTGCTAAGAGATCTTGACATTTACAGGGACGAGAAGACGCTCG
>WFYM01000034.1 GCA_015490115.1 Aquificaceae bacterium | reverse complement strand
GTGGTAAGGAGGTTCCTTGAATACGCTGAAAAGGCAAACCCGCCGAAGGAGGGACCCTTGAGCGAATTCTTCAAAGAAGAAATCCCGCGCCTCGAAGCCATATCGCTCAAAGAAACTTCGGAATTGAGGATGTGAGCTTCTTTCACACCTCAACTAAGCATCCGTTCACAACTTCACAGTTTACCCACACTATGTAGCCCTCCTGAAAAGACGCCCCCGCAATTTAACAGAACTAAGCCCCCCCCCCGACGGAATCCAGTATTATCAATGATTTGCGAGATCCGATCGATCTCCTTCTTGATCTCCCATATGTAAATCTCTATAACGTCGAGCTTCCTCTCCACGCTTTGGAGTTTCTCCTCAAGCTCCTTTGTACTTCTTCTCGACTCGTGCTGGAGTGTGGAGAGGATCTCTTTGATTTCCAGAAGGAGCTTTGCAGGGTCCATATTTTAAGTTTACAACAAGCGGGGAAACTCTGAGGGAAGCTGGTTTAGAATTTTCTTATAGTGTCGCCGGTCGAAAAGGCTAAGGTCCTCCAAGAAGCCCTCCCTTACATAAGGGAGTTTCACGGTAAGGTGTTCGTGATCAAATACGGCGGTTCTGCCATGACCGAAGACTCCCTGAGAGAGTCCTTCGCCAAGGACGTCGTCCTTTTGAGATACGTTGGTATAAAGGTCGTTGTCGTCCACGGGGGTGGTCCCCAGATCAGCAGGGTACTCGAGAGGTTCGGGATAAAGACCAGCTTCGTGGGGGGTATGAGGAGGACAGACAGGGAAACTATGCACGTTGTGGAGATGGTTCTCTCCGGCGACATAAACAAGGATATAGTTGCCCTCATAAACAGGCACAGCGGTAAGAACGTATACGCTGTTGGTCTCTCAGGAAGGGACGGGAAGCTTATAAAGGCTAAAAAGCTCGATAAAGAGAGATATTTCTCTAAGATGGGTCTTCCCATCCCTGAGGAGGACGTGGGTTACGTAGGTGAGGTGGAGGAGGTGAACGTGGACCTTCTCCTCTCGCTCCTCGAAGGGAACTACATACCCGTTATAGCTCCCGTAGGTGTGGGTGAGGAGGGGGAAGCTTACAATATAAACGCGGATCTCGTAGCCTCCGAGATAGCATGCTCTTTAAAGGCTGAGAAGTTGATCTTTTTGACCGACACGGAAGGTGTAAAAGACAAAGAGGGTAGGTTGATATCCACCTTGACGAAAGAAAAGGTGATGAAGTTGATAGAGGGGGGTGTGATAAGAGGAGGCATGATCCCGAAGTTAGTCTCCGCCCTCGAAGCCTTAGAGAGGGGTGTTAGTAAGGTCCACATAGTCGACGGGAGGATTCCCCACTCGGTCCTTCTTGAGATATTCACCGAGGAGGGTATAGGGACAGAGATAGTTAGCTGATCGTTGCTTTGAAAAAAAGACCTATTCTACAAAGTCGCAGGACAGATCATACTGAGATACAGCTTCGCTATCTCCCTCGCGAGGTTGTTCATCCTCCTTATGTACCTTGTCCTCTCCTGAACGGAGAGGACACCCCTCGCGTCGAGCAGGTTGAAGATGTGGGAGCATTTGAGGAGGTAGTCATAAGCTGGGAGAAGAAGACCCTCCTTCAGCATAGTCTTTGACTCCTCCTCGAACATCTCGAAGACCTTAAAGAGCATATCCGTGTTCGCCTTTTCGAAGTTGTATACGCTCCACTCCCTCTCCGCCCTTTTGAAGATCTCGCCGTATGTGATACCGTCCGCCCACTCTATGTCGAAGACGCTGTCCTTCCCCTGTATGAACATGGCTATCCTCTCGAGACCGTAGGTTATCTCGACGGAGATCTCGTCGAGATCGAGACCTCCAGCTTGCTGAAAGTAGGTGAACTGGGTTATCTCCATACCGTCGAGCCACACCTCCCATCCCAAGCCCCAAGCTCCGAGCGTCGGAGACTCCCAATCGTCCTCTACGAACCTTATATCATGCTTTTTCGGGTCTATCCCGAGTCTTTCGAGGCTCTCGAGGTATATATCCTGAGGGTTTTCCGGGGCGGGTTTTAGGATCACCTGAAACTGGTAGTAGTGTTGGAGTCTGTTCGGGTTCTCTCCGTATCTCCCGTCCTGAGGTCTTCTGGAAGGCTCCACGTAGGCTACCCTCCAAGGGTCCTTTCCGAGGACCTTGAGGAAGGTAGCGGGGTTCATAGTCCCAGCTCCCACCTCTATGTCGTAGGGTTGCCAGATGAGGCATCCCTTCTCAGCCCAGAACCTCTGAAGCTCCATTATGATCTGCTGGAAGTTCATGGGAGTATTTTAATTCTATAATGAAGGCGGTAGCCAAGTTCTGGAAACCTCTGAACGGAAAAGTCGTCTGCTACCTGTGTCCGGTGGGTTGTGAGCTGAAAGAGGGGCAGGTAGGTTCCTGCGGTGTGAGGGTTAACCACGGTGGGAAGCTCTATACATACACGTACGGTTCCGTGGTCTCCGCAGCTGTTGACCCCGTTGAAAAGAAGCCCCTCTTTCACTTCTACCCCGGACACATGACGCTGACGATAGCTACGCCCGGTTGCAACCTCCACTGCAGGGGTTGTCAGAACTGGGAGATATCTCAGGTCCCGAAAGGTGAGGTCTTCGAAAACAGCTTCTTCGAGGAGACCTTTGTGGATCCGGAACTTGTTGTGGAGAAGGCTCTCGAGACAGGTTGCAGGAGCATATCCTACTCTTACTCGGATCCCACCATCTTTGCGGAGTACATGATAGACGTTGCCAAAAAAGCCAAAGAAAAGGGTCTCTTCAACATAATGGTGACTGCTGGATACATAAACGGAGAACCCCTCGAAGAGATAGACAAATTCATGGACGCCTACAGCATAGATCTCAAGTTCTTCTCGGACGAAGCCTACAGGAAGTATTCGAAGGGGAGGCTCCAGCCCGTCCTCGAAACCATAGAGTTCGTCTTCTCGAGGGGGAAATGGGTTGAGCTGACTACATTGATAGTCCCAGAGTATCTTACCGAGGACCAGATAAGGGACATAGCGAGGTGGATAAGGGAGAGGTTAGCCCCTTGGGTCCCTTGGCACCTGTCGAGGTTCTTCCCACACTTTAAGGCTACGGATCTGCCTCCTACACCCGTCGAAGACTTAGAAAAGGCTTACAGGATAGGGAAGGAGGAGGGTCTCGAATACGTCTACGTGGGGAACCTCTTCGGCAACGAGTATGAAAGCACCTACTGTCCAAAGTGCGGTAATGTAGTAATAGGAAGGAGAGGATACACGATAACGAGGTT
>WFYM01000033.1 GCA_015490115.1 Aquificaceae bacterium | reverse complement strand
GAGGAGGACCTTGTAGGTTTTCCTCATCCACCTTTCAGGGCTTTTAAAACTTTTGTGTCCAGCTCGACCATCCTCCCGAGGTTCCCTGTGTGGGCAAAGGGTATGGTTCCCGTTATTGTGGCTCCCGGAAAGAGGGAGTTTTCAACTTTCTCGACCGAGACCTCGAAGACGGAGACTTCGAAAGGTATGCCGTCTATCTTCTTAGCTATCTCCCTTGCTGAGCCGTAGCAGGTGAGGCTTTTCCCGGGTGCGAAGATCTGGACAGCGACCTTCCCTGTTGACCTCATGTTCTCCGCGGTTTTCGAGTTCGAGCTTACCCCTATCCTGAGGATCCTCTCATCTATGGGATAGATCCAGGTGACGAAGGTAAGGTGCATGTTACCTTCCTTGTCCACGGTTCCTACCACTACGGGGAAAACTCCAAGGTCCCTCATAAGATCTACAAGCTCCTTTGGTAGCATTTTTAACCTCCTTCCTCGAACTTTCAAAGTTAATGATATCAGGTTGGAAGGGTTGTATGGATGGCGGAGGTTATATAATATTTTTAGTAAAGGCTCAGCCTCCTACAGAAACTCGAAACATCACAGAAAGGAGGTGGAGAAATGGGTGGAAAGGTCAGAGTTGCCATAGTGGGAGTAGGGAACTGTGCGAGTTCTCTCGTTCAGGGGATCTACTACTACAAAAAGAAGGGAACTGTTGACGTTAGCGGACTCATGCACGAGGACATAGGAGGTTACAAACCTTGGGACATCGAGATAGTCGCAGCTTGGGACATCGACGCGAGGAAGGTGGGAAAGGACGTCTCTGAAGCTATATTTGCCCCCCCGAACTGCACAGCTGTCTTCGAACCCGACGTCCCTTACATGGGTGTGAAGGTAAGGATGGGTAAGGTTCTCGACGGTTTCGCACCCCACATGAAGGACTACCCAGAAGACAGGACCTTCGTCCTTGCGGACGAAAAGGAGGACGAGCTTGAAGACGTGGTCGCTGTCCTCAAAGAGACACAGGCTGACGTCTTGATCAACTACGTCCCGGTAGGCTCGGAGAAGGCTGCGAGGTTCTACGCTCAGGCTTGCCTCGAGGCGGGAGTTTCCTTCATCAACGCCATGCCCACATTTATAGTCTCGGATCCGGAGTGGGCTAAGAAGTTCGAAGAGAGGGGCATACCCGTAGTCGGTGACGACATAAAGTCGCAGGTGGGAGCGACCATAGTCCACAGGACACTCACCCAGCTCTTCATAGACAGGGGTGTGAAGATAGACAGGACTTACCAGCTCAACTTCGGTGGGAACACCGACTTCCTAAACATGCTCGCCAGAGAGAGGTTAAAGACCAAGAAGGTCTCCAAGACCGAAGCTGTGACATCCCTCATCCCCAACGGTATGAGCTGGGAGACGGTCCACATAGGACCCTCCGACTGGGTCCCTTGGCTGAAGGACAGGAAGATAGCCTACATAAGGCTCGAGGGCAGGCTCTTCGGTGACGTTCCCATGTACGTTGAGCTAAAGCTCGACGTTGAGGACTCTCCGAACAGCGCGGGTTCCATGATAGACGCTATAAGGTGTGCGAAGCTCGCAAGGGACAGGGGAGTAGGAGGACCCCTATACTCGATAAGCGCTTACACCATGAAGCACCCACCCATCCAGTATCCCGACTGGCAGGCTAAGAAGATGGTTGAGGAGTTCATAAGGGGCGAAAGAGAGAGATAGTTTCGGGGGCGGGTCTTCCCGTCTCCCTTTCCATGAAGGAAAAGAATAGTTTGAGGGACCTGAGATGCTCCTCATCCAAAGAGTAGTCTATGCATTTTGAAAAGTAGTTCTTTAAAAAACCCTCCTCCCAAGGAAGCTCAAGTTTCCCCGAGCCGAGGTCTTCGAAGAACTTCCTCAAAGAAGCTCGGAGCTTCTCCTTCAGCTCGAGGACGGGCTTCGGAGGGACCTCTTTTCTCACGAGGAAGAGGGCAAAGACGAAGGGAAGACCCGTGAGCCTCAGCCACTCCTCCCCGAGGTCGAGGACGTAGGGGAAGGAACTTTTCAACTTCAGGGCTTCGTCACCTATCACGAGGAAGGCGTCCTCACCCTCTCCTACCTCCTCCACCTCGATCCCGTAACCCTCCTTGAGGACGTATATGAGGAGGAACCTTGAGGTCAGGGACCTCGGTGTTATCCTTACTCTCCTCACGTTTTTTACGGGTTTCTTTGAGAGTAGCAGAACGGAACACACCCTTCCCCTCGAAGAAACCGAAAGGTCGGGGATGACCCAGTAGCTCTCCGGGTTGAAGAAGTATTCCGCTGAGGAGACTATGCCTGCGTCTATCTTTCCCTCCCTCAGGAGCTTTACGAGTTCCGGCGGGTGTCCCTCAACTATCTCGAAGCCTTCAAGATTATAAAAGAGCGGGAGGGTGTTCAGGTAGCTTACCTTCCCTATCCGAAGCACCTCAGAGTCTCCTCGAGAGGTCTATAAACTCCTCGAGCTTTCTCTTCGCCCTCCCGCTGTCTATGGAATCCCTCGCCATCTCGAGGGCTGTCTTTTTGTCGTCAGCCTTTCCGCTGGCGAGTATGGCGAAGGTGGCGTTTAGGAGGACCATGTCCCTGTGGGGTCCCTCCTCGCCCTCTAAAACGGAAAGCCCCATCCTGACGCTCTCCTCCGGACCCTCCGCACAGACGGACCTTAGCTCCCGCCTTTTCATCCCGAAGTCTTCCGGGACAACCTCGTAAAGCTCCACCTTCCCCTCCTTCAGCTCACCGACGAGGGTCGGTCCCGAGATCGAAACCTCGTCTATACCCTCCTTCCCGTGGACAACGAAGGCTCTCTCCACACCTATCTTGGGTAGGACGTGGGAGATCTTGTCAACGAGCTTGTCGGAGAAGACGCCGAGGAGCTGTCTCTTCGCCCCTGCAGGGTTGGAGAGGGGTCCCACAAGATTGAATATGGACCTCACGCCCACCTCCCTCCTCGGTCCTATCACCCTCTTCATGGCCGGGTGAAAGAGGGGAGCGAACATAAATCCTATCCCTATCTCCTCTATCATCCGGGCTACCTTCTCGGCGGGAAGGTCTATCTTCGCACCCACCTTCTCTAAGAAGTCAGCGCTCCCGCACTTGGAGGAGACGGACCTGTTCCCGTGCTTTGCAACTTTTATCCCCGCACCTGCGACTACGAAGGCTGTCACGGTGGAGACGTTGAAGGTCCCGGACCTGTCCCCGCCCGTCCCGCAGGTGTCGACTATCTCCGCGGGGTCTGAAACCGGGACCTTGGTAGCCCTGTCCCTGAAGAACTTGGCAGCTCCCGCTATCTCCTCAACCGTCTCCCCCTTCATCTTAGTCCCCATTATGAAGGCTCCTATCTGGGCGTCGGTCACGTTCCCCTCCACTATCTCCTCTAAGACCTTATACATCTCCTCGGAGGTGAGGTTCTCTCCCTCGGATATCCTCTGAAGGACCTCCCTTATGTCCATGTTTAAATTTTAATATCGTATGCGCCCCCTCGTTCTGGAGAGGAGGCTCGAGAGGATAAAGGAGGTCCTAAAAAGGAGGCAAAAAGACCTCGTCCTCTTCGTGGACGACGTTAAGAACGAACACAACTTCTCAGCCCTCATAAGGACCTGCGATGCTGTCGGTGTTTTGAGGATCTACTACTTCCACGAGGGGGGTAAGGAGGTCCCCGTGAACGAGAGCGTGAGTGTAGGCTCCGAGAGGTGGGTCTTCTTGGAGAGGGTGGAGGACAAGGTCTCAAAATTGAAAGAGCTAAAAGATCAGGGTTTCCAGATAGTCGTGACGTGGATAAGCGAGGAGAGCGAGGACTTCAGGAGGGTGGACTACACGGTCCCGACCGTTATAGTTGTCGGGAACGAGCTAAAAGGTGTCTCCGAGGAGATACTACCTTTGGCGGACAGGAAGGTGAAGATACCCATGTTCGGTATGGCGAGGAGTCTGAACGTCTCCGTAGCGACCGGGGTAATACTCTACGAGGCGGAGAGGCAGAGGGAAGAGAAGGGCATGTATGAGAAGCCCTCCCTCTCCGAGGAGGAGATGGAGCGGATCATGGAGAGGTGGGCTTTCGAGGACGTGATAAGGAGGAGAAGGGGCTGATGGAGGTGAGGGTGGGTCTTGGCTTTGACTCCCACGAATTCGAGGAGGGGAAGCCCCTCTTCTTGGGAGGGGTCAAAATAGAGGGGGAGAAGGGTCTCAAGGGTCACTCGGACGGGGACGCCCTCCTCCACGCCATAGTGGACGCCCTCCTCGGAGCAATAGGTGAGGGAGACATAGGTGAGCTTTTCAGCGAAGAGGATCAGAGGTGGAAGGGTGCGGAGTCGAGGGTCTTCTTAGAGGAGGCTCTAAGGAGAGTCAAAAAAAAGGGTTACGAGATAGCGAACATTGACTGCGTGATCGTCTCCGACCGCCCCAAGATAGCCCCCGTAAAGGATAAGATAAGGAGAAGGATCTCCGAGCTTACGGGAGTTTCCCCCGAGAGGATATCGGTAAAAGGGAAGAGGAGGGAGGGTTTCTCGGAAGGGGAAGGTCTCGTTTGCCTCTGCACAGTCCTTCTCGTGAGATGAAGGTGTCCTTAGCCCTCTCGGGAGGGGCTGCGAGGGGAATAGCCCACATAGGTGTCCTGAAGGCGGTTGAGGAGCTTGGGCTTGAGGTCTTTGCTCTTAGCGGTTCGAGTGCGGGAGCTGTGGTCTCGGTATTTTACGCTTCGGGATACAGCCCCGACGAGATGCTGAGGATCGTAAAAAGTATAAGGTGGATCTCTGTCCTGAGACCTACACTCCCGAGAAGGGGAATAATCTCTTGGAAGAGGGCTGAGAAGTTCCTGAGGAGCCTCCTCGGAGCTGAGAAGCTCGAAGAATTAAGGAAAAAGGTGTTCGTCTGTGCGACGGACCTCCTGAGGGCGAAGCCCATTTACTTCGAAAAGGGAGATATAGTCCCAGTTCTTCTTGGGAGCTGTGCCATACCGGGGGTTTTCGAGCCTGTGAGATACGGAGAATACCTCCTCGCGGACGGGGGACTCATGAACAACCTGCCCGTCGAACCCCTCCTCAGCCTCGAAGGTTTGAAGGTGGGTGTGGACGTGAACCCGGTCGGAGAGGTGAGTGAGATAAGGAGCATAATCGGAGTGGTTGTGAGGAGCTTCTTCCTCTCTGTGAGGTCGAACGTGGGTGCGAGGAAGGAACTCTGCGACGCGGTCGTGGAACCTGATCTCCTCAGATTTTCACCCCTCGACGTCGGGAAGGCTGAGGACATATTCAGGGCGGGTTACGAGGAGGGTATGAGGGTCCTCTCGGGGCTTTTGGAGAAGCTCTCCTGACCCGCCTTTTACTCCTCACCTTTTGGGTCTATACTATCCTTTTATAGGTATGAGGGAGATACTGGTGACGGACGTCTCTTTAAGAGACGGTATACAGAGCCTCCTCGCCACGAGGGTGAGGACCGAGGACATGCTCGAGGTCCTCGAGGTCCTCGACAGGTGCGGTTTTTGGTCCCTCGAGGTCTGGGGAGGGGCTACCTTCGACGTTTGCCTCAGGTATCTAAAAGAAGACCCTTGGGAGAGGCTAAGGAAGTTCAAAGATGTGGCGAAGAACACAAAACTCGAGATGCTCCTCAGGGGTCAGAACATAGTCGGATACAGACACTACCCCGACGACGTTGTGGAAGCCTTCATAAAGAAAGCTTACGACAACGGTATAGAGGTCTTCAGGATATTCGACGCCCTGAACGACACGAGGAACATGAGGAAGTCCATAGAGACGGCTAAGAAGGTAGGAGCCATAGTGAAGGGTGTCCTCTCTTATGCGATAAGCCCGGTCCACACGGTCGAGTATTACGTTAAGATAGCGAAAGAACTCGTAGATATGGGAGCGGACATAATATCGATAAAGGACCAGGCTGGGCTTTTGTCCCCGAAGATGGCTTACGATCTTGTCTCGGCGCTAAAGTCCGAGTTTCCCGAATACCCAGTTCACCTCCACACCCAAACGACCGCGGACCTCGCAGAGATGGCACAGCTGAAGGGTGTGGAGGCTGGAGCGGACATGATAGACACCGTCTTTTACTCCCTCTCCTGCCAAACTTCCCACCCTCCCGGGGAGACTATGATCTACGTCCTCAGGGAGTTCGGCTACAAGGTGAACGTCAACACGGAGCTTTACAAAAAAGCGGGTGATATCTTCAAGGAGATAAGGAAGAAATACGGAAAGTTCGACGTCCTTCCCCCTTACCCGGACGTGGGTGTCCTCATACACCAGATACCGGGTGGTATGATAACAAACTTCATAAACCAGCTGAAAGAGCAGAACCTCGAGGACAAGCTTGAGGAGGTCCTGAAGGAGGTCTCAAGGGTAAGGGAGGATCTGGGATACCCTCCCCTCGTGACACCCACCTCCCAGATAATAGGGACCCAAGCCTTCATGAACGTCATACACGGTGAGAGGTATAAGGTGGTAACCAAGGAGACTAAGGACTACGTGAAGGGTCTCTACGGGAGACCCCCCGCTCCGATAAAGGAGGAGGTCCTGAGGAAGGTCTTAGGAGACGAAGAGCCAATATACCACATAAGACCCGCTGATCTGCTCGAACCCGAACTCGAAAAGATAAGGGAGGAGGCGATAAAGGCTGGGGCGAAGACCGAAGAGGACATCATCTCCTACGCCCTCTTTCCCGTAGTCGCAAAGGAGTTCTTCGAGTGGAGGGAGAAGGTAAAGAGGGGAGAGGTCCCTCCCGTCCCGGTGGAAGAGGAGGAGACCTCACCTCCCCAGAAGGCTCCCGTCGAGTTCAACATCACGGTCCACGGGGAGCAGTATCACGTCCAGATAGCGGGGAAGGGTGAGGAGACCTCTGAGGGAAAGACCTTCTTCATAAGGCTCGACGGGAGGTTGGAGGAGGTGGTCCTCCAACCGATAAGGGAGGTGGAGGTCACGGGAACGGAATACGAACTCTCCGAGAGCGCCCCCGTAAAGCCCAAGAGACCGAAACCCAGAGACGTGGGGGACATAACCTCACCCATATCGGGGAAGGTTGTGAACATAAAGGTGAGCGTCGGTCAGGAGGTTAAGGAGGGGGACGTCCTCCTCGTCGTCGAAGCTATGAAGATGGAGAACGAGATCCACAGCCCCATAGACGGCGTTGTTGAGGAGATCCTCGTTCAGGTGGGAGAGGACGTAAACCCGGACGAGGTCCTCATAAGGATAAAGCCGAAAAAGGTCGGCTGAGTTAGGCGGTGACCCTCCTTATCCTGTAAACGAAGGTCTTAGGTTCGAGCCAGTTCAGGGGGAAGCCCTCCACCTCGGCGTAGGGGTATCCGAAGAAGTTGAGGGGCTTTTCCTTCTGCTCAGGTTCGAGGAGGAGGTCCCTCGCCCAGTTGTAAGCTACCCAGTGAGGGTCCCAGCTACCGAAGAAGTAGTATTTAGCGAACTCGACCTTTGGATGGTTTTTGGGAAGCTTCTCCTCGAGGACTATCTTCGTAACGTCCGCAGGGTCCACAGGTATCCACTCCCCCGCCCAGAACTCAGCCCTGCAGTGCTGGGCTTTGGTGAGGTCATCGGAGCCGGGCTTTACGGAGAGTTTCTTCGAAAGCTCCGAAGGGAGGACCCTTATCCCGAACACCTCCCTCGCGGGAACACCCACAGACCTGCACATGGCTACGAATACGGAGCTTATATCCGCACACTTCCCGCCTATCTTCCCGGTTTCCTCGAGCATCCTGAGGAGGGCGTTCACGTCCCCCGGACCGCAACCCTTCACCTTCGGGTCCCTGTAAGTGTTCTCCGCAACCCACCTGTATATAGCCCACGCCTTCTGGGTCATGGTCCTCATACCTTTTGTTATTTCTGTGGCGAGTTCCTTTACCCTGCCTTCAGTCGGTATGCTGGGCGTCGGTTCGAGGAACTTTTTAACCTCCTTAGGCACCTTGAAGTTCCCGTCGACGAGGCTCACCTTCCTCGGTCTGAACTCGACGCTCACCTTCACTTCGATCCTTTTCTTTTCGGGTCCCTTCGGAAACTCCGCGTAGAGTATCGGCGCCCCGTATACCTTCTCCTTGTGGACGGATACCTTCCTGTAAGTCCCCCTGAAACTGAGACCGGTCAACCTCTGGTAGTCGGTGTCGATAGGGAGGGGGACCCAGAGCCTCACGCTCTCTTTGTAGGGAAGCTCTATCTCGTATCTGAAGTAGACCCTTCTCTTACCTGAGAAGTCCCCTGAGGCGAGGACCTTCGAAGGAATGAAGGCTGAAGCTCCCAAAAGGGCGGAGAGCTTGAAGAGTTCCCTCCTGTTCATGGGAGAACCTCCTCAAAAACTATAATAATTCACTCAGGGAGAGGTAGGCAGGCTGGTGCCGCCCCGGGACTTCAAATCCCGCGGGAGGTCCCGCGAGGGATCTCCGGAGGGTTCGATTCCCTCCCTCTCCCGCTCACCTTCCAAGACCGGTAGTCACCTCCGTGAGGGGGAGGAGGACGCTAAGAGCTATGAGACCTATGAGGATGCCAACGAGGAGTATCGAAACGGGTTCTATGAGCCTCACCCACCTGTTTACGGAGCTTAGAGCCTCCCTCCTGTAGAGGTCACCGAGGACCTTCAGCATCCTCTCAAGCTCACCGCTCCCCTCCCCGGTCTCGACGAGGCTTATAAAAAGGTCGGGGAAAAAGCCAGCCCTTCTCAAGACCCAGCTGAGGGACCTTCCCCTCTCTATCTCATCCGTGAGACTTTCGAGCTTGTCCTTTAGCGTTTTTAAAGACATGCTCGCCGTGGCTGATCTGAAAGCTGTAACCACGGGGACGGAGGAGGAGAGGGTCATGTGGAGCGTGTATGCGAACCGGGAAAGGTCGAAGCTGAGCAAAACACCCCTGATGAAGGGGACCTTAAGGAGTAAAGACTCGACCCCTTCTCTCTTGAAGAGCCTTCTCCTGAAGAGGAGAAGAAGAAGGAGAAGAAGGGGAAAGGCGTAGAGGGAAAAGGAGAGGGCTTTTGAGATGAGGAGAACTACTTCAGTTGCTAAGGGAAGCTCCCTCCCCATCCCTTCCAAGACGGAGGCTACCCTCGGGACCACGAATGTGACCGCAATAAAAAGGGCAACAAAGCTCATGGCTATCACCACAGACGGATAAGCTACAGCGTTCAGGATCCTCCCTTTCATGTCCGCCACGGTCCTCATATGCTCCGCTGCCATACCGAAGACAAGCTCCAAGTTCTCCCCCGTCTCCGCAACCGTGAGCATCTCGGGGAGAAATTCTGGGAATATGCCAGCCCTTTTGAAGGCTGTGGAGACAGGCTCACCCCTTTCTACCTCAGCCTTTATACGGGAGAGGGCTGTTGAGATCTTCTCGCTTCTCACTTGTCTCGAGAGGAGATCGAGGGCTTCGGTGAGGGGGACCCCGGCCCTCAGGAGAACTTCGAGCTGTGTGAGGAGAAGGGCTACCTCATCTTCCGAGACCCTGCCCCTGAGGAGGAGTCTCTCCTTCCTCTCTTTTAAAGAAAGGGGGACTATGCCCTCACCTTTCAGCTTCGAGAGGGCTTCCGACCTCGTCCCCGCTTCTACGGTTCCCTTTAATCTCTTTCCTTCCCTTACACCCTCGAACTCGAACACACCCATCAGTATACCTTCTTGTATAGTATCCTCCCCGAAACCCTGTCGTATATTAGGACGAGGGTCGTCTCTACGTCACCTACCTTCACCGTCGCCTCTATCCTGAAGATCCTCGAACTCACATCTATCAAGTCCCTTATCCTGTATAAGGTATCGAAGGTGACCCCATCAACGAGGACGAGGTCCTCGACCTTCCTGAAGGGTTCCTTAGATCTTCTTCTGAGTATCCTCTCGACCACCACCTCGTCCAGCTCCTCGTCGAGGGAGGTGAGGACCTCCTCAGGTGCTGTGTTTACGTTTACCTTTCCGGAGGACCAAAGGGTGAGGAAGCCTTTAACCCTCGAAAACTCCTCCTCGGTAAAGCCCATCCTGAGGAGGTCGTAGAGGCTCCTTATCTTCCTCCTCTTCGCCCATCTTTTTATCAGGTCCACCTTTGAGGGATCAACGCCAACCCTTGAGAAGAGCCTCCTCAAAGCCCTCTCGAGTTTCGGTTCGGAGACAGCCCTCGCCACGTTTATGAACCTGTCCTCGTCCCTTATCTCCACCTTCAAGATCCCCCTTTCCGTCTCCACCTCGAAGGGGAAAGCCCAAGGATCTAAAAGGGAGTCGAAGCTCATGTCCTCGGTTCTCAGAGCCTCCTTCAAGTGAGGTATTAAGGAGACCAAGGCGTGGTAGCCCTGCTGTTTTGCGTAAACCTTCTCGACGGTAGTCCTCGCCGAAAATAGGGACTCGAGGGAGGAGGAGACGTATATACCGAGGCTAAGGAAAAGACCAAGCACGAGGAGCAAGATCACGATAACATTAAAATATGCGGATAATCAGCGGTATGAGACCGACGGGGAGGCTCCACCTCGGTCACTACTTCGGCGTGATCAAAAACTGGGTAAAGCTCCAAGAGGAGCATGAGACTTTCTTCTTCGTAGCGGACTGGCACGCCCTCACCACAGCCTACAGGAAGGTCTCCGAACTTAAGCAGAACGTAAGGGAGGTTATGGTAGACTGGATAACCTTCGGTTTAGATCCTCAAAAGAGCGTCCTCTTCATTCAGTCGAGGGTGAAGGAACACGCGGAGCTTCATCTTCTCCTTTCCATGATAACGCCGAAGAGCTGGCTCGAGTGGAACCCCACTTACAAGGACATGAAGTATAACCTCCTCAAGATAAAGGACCTCGAGATCCAGTTCAGGGGGGGTCTGAGGGACGCTGTTCGCGAGTTCATGGGAACCATACCTTACAAGGTGGAGGACCCGGAGAGGTTCGAGGAGAGGCTCTTAGAGGACCTTTCGGACACGTTCATATCAGCCCTCTTCGAGGGGGAGATAGAGCCTGAGCTTCTTAAAAAAGTGAACGTCTCGAAGAAGGAGTTTTACGAGACAGACACTTACGGCTTCCTCGGATACCCCGTCCTCCAAGCTGCGGACATACTGATCTATAAAGGCGAAGGTGTCCCCGTAGGTGAGGACCAGCTACCCCACATAGAGCTGACGAGGGAGATAGCGAGGAGATTCAACTCCCTCTACGGAGAGATCTTCCCGGAACCGAAAGCCCTCCTGACCGAGACCCCTAAGCTACCCGGAACTGACGGGAGGAAGATGTCAAAGTCCTTCGGAAACGCCATCTTCTTCTCGGACACCAAGGAGGAACTCGAGACCAAAGTAATGAAGATGTTCACAGACCCACAAAAACTAAGAAAAGGCGATCCCGGAAGACCAGACCTTTGCCCCGTCTTCGCCTACCACAGGATATTCACGGAAAAAGAAAAAACGGAGCAGATAGACAG
>WFYM01000032.1 GCA_015490115.1 Aquificaceae bacterium | reverse complement strand
GCTGTGTAGTGGTAAAAGTAAAGGGTGAGGGGTATGAAGGTGAGGAGGAGGAGAAGGACTATTATCCTAACTTTGAGGGAAACCTTCATCTTACGACCTCATCCACGTAAGTTATGAACTCCCTGTTGTAAGTTATGCCAAGCTCCGCTAAAGCGGACTCGTTTACGGCGAGCCTCGGGTAGTAAGCCCTCTCGAAGGGAACGAACTCAACAGGTGTTCCCCTCAGGATCTTGTAGGCTATGTGGGCAGCTTGGTATCCCTGTTCGTAGCCCGAAGTTCCGTAGGCTACGTGGCAACCCTTCCTGACGAGTCCCGGGGAGTGGCAGAAGACGGGTATCTGGTAGAAGTTGGCGTAGTGGAGGATGTAAGTTGTAAGGAAGTTCTCCGTATAGAAGCAGGGGGTTATTATTATCGCACCGAAGCCGTCCTCCTTCATGTGGCTTATTATGTACTCCAGCTCCTTTACGTCCTTTACGCTGACGGGGACAACCTTTATACCGAACTTCCTCCCAGCCCTTACCGTTATCCTCGTTGCGTTCTTGGAAGCTTCAAACTGGGGGTTGCAGAAGACGAGGACCTTCTTTATGTTTGGAAACATCTTGGAAAAGAGCTGGACCCTCTTTTCCATAAGCTCGGCGTTCAGGTTGTCGACACCCGTTATGTTCTCGGAGGGTTTTGAGAGGCTCTTTGTGAGCTTCCACTCCTTTATGCTCGTCCCTCCGAGGATAACTACCGGTGTCCTCAATTTCCCGGCAGCCTCCTTTACCATGTGGGCTTCGAGGCTACCGCCCACCGCTATGAGGTCGTATCTGTCCTGAACTTTGGCAAGCTCTTTGGCAAGCTCCCTCATCCTGCTCAAGGTGTTGTTCCCCTCGTAAAAGTCCACCTTTACGTTGTCTACACCTATCTCCTTGAGACCCGTTAAAAATCCCTTTACCTTCGACATCCTCCCCTCCCCCGATATGAAGATAGCTATCCTGTATTGAGGTTCTCCCGTCCCGCAGGAGGTCAAAAGGACGGCAAGTATAATGATGAGAAAAACCATTCAGTTATAAATATACTTCAGTGGAGACCCATCCTCTCGAGGAGCCTCCTCCTGTAGAACCAAAGGACAAAGCCCATCAAGAGAAAGTAGCCTACGGTAACCGCACCCATGACGGTCCTCTTTACCTTCTCGGAGGGGGGAGGTTCTGAAACCGACCTCAAGTACGCCACTATCTTCGCCACCTTCTCGGGAGCTTCTTTGTCGTATTCGGGTAAGAAGAGCTTGGGCATGAAGGTCCCAGGTAGGACCTTTTGTGGGTCCATTATAAACTGGTAGAGGTATCCGGGACCCCTCGCGAGGTATATGGTGGAAAGATCGGGAGGGACCTTACCGAAGGAGGCTTTTAAGTTCTCGAGGTCCTGAAAGGCTACCGTCTCGTATACGTCCCTCGGAAGGTAGTATCCTTTTATCCTCAGCTTTCCCTCCCTCTCTTCGAATATGGGCTTTCCCATGGTCCTCAGTATTTTCTTCCATTCTGGCTTTGCTTCCAAGGAGAGGAGGTAGAGTCCGTCGTACCTTACCGAGTGGCAGGAGGAGCAGGTCTGTATGAACAGCTCCCTTCCCTCACTTACAGCTTTGGGGTCCCAGATTATCCCGGCTACCTCTTCGGGGACCTCGTAGACCTCCTTGTGGGCAAAGGGGTTCTTAATCCAGATGACGAAGAAAAAGCCGAGGGTAAGGAGCGTGAAGAAGATAGCTTTCACCATCCCTCCTGTGCTCATGCCTGACCTCCCTTCGTCTTATACCAACCCCACTCGATCACTGAGATCACGGGCAGGGAAAGGAAGAATAGGAACACAAGAGCTGTGAAGAACATGCCGAGCTTCGCGTTCGTCGGTGTGGGGGACATGGTTCCGAGGATGGTAAGAGCCATGCAGGATATCACGAAGACGACGAACATAACGAAGAAGAGGGGTCTTCTCCTCGCGCTCTTTATGGGAGAGAAGTCGAGGAAGGGAAGGAGTAAAAGTAGAAGGAGTATTAAGTTGAAGGCTACAAAACCCCAGAACTTGCTCGGTATAGACCTGAAGACCTCGTAGAAGCCGAGGAGATACCACTCGGGGGCTATGTGGGGTGGAGTCTTGAGTGGATCCGCTGGCTCGAAGTTGTCGGGCGGGAGGAAGTGGTGCATGTAGAAGAAGACGAAGAAGAAAAAGAGGGCGAGATACCACATGGCTATGGCACCTTCTTTCAGGGTCACGTAGGGGTGGAAGGGGACGACCTTTTCCGGTTCCTTCTCCTTGTCTATCTCGTATCCTTCGGGGTTCGATATGCCAGCAGCCCTCACGAGGAAGAGGTGTATGCTGACGAGACCGAGGAGGAGGAGAGGAAGGAGTATGACGTGAAGCCCGAAGAACCTTCCGAGGGCGAGGTCCTCGAGCCTGTATCCCCCCTTCATCCACATGGATATGGTCTCACCTATGGCACCGAAGAAGTCTTTTAGGATAGGGGCGTCGGCGAGGGAGGTTGGTATCTCTGTTATCACCACGGTTCCCCAGTAGGAGAGCTGTCCCCAAGGGAGGAGGTAGCCTGTGAGGGCGGTAACAAGGAGGGTAAAGTATATGAGCCAGCCGACTATCCAGACAAGCTCCCTCGGTTTTTTGTAGGCGTTGTAGTATATCCCCGTGAACATGTGGAGGTAAACTATAGCCAAGAAGAAGTTGGCTCCCGCCGCGTGAATGTGTCTGAAGAGCCATCCGAAGTCTATCTCCTTCATTATGGTGTAGTTGACGCTGTCGAAGGCGTGAGTTATCACAGGCTTGTAATACATCACGAGGATTGTCCCGGAGATTATCTGAAGGGCGAAGGTGATGAGGGCGAGAACTCCGAAAACGTAAGGAAAAGTCAGGTTCTTGGGGACCTTATACTCGACCGTCCGCTCCCTGTAGGTACCTCTAAGACCCATCCTTACCGCACCTCATAATCGGATCTCCACCGAACCCTCACCGACGACCACAGCCCTCAAGATCTTCCCTCTTGATCCCACCCGGACCCTCACCGTGTCTCCGAAAAAGCCCGACTCCAAAACCACACCCCGGAGGGTTATCTCGAGGTTCCCCCTCCTCAAGGTCACCCTCACCTCCTCACCGGATCTTACGAGAGGCGTTCTCCTCAGATGCCTCCTCCTTAGGATCTCACCCTTCCTGAGACCCTTGAGGAGGGTGTGGTTGATAAGATCTCCGGGGACCTCCCTCGGACACCTCTCGAGGTATATCTCCTTCTCTTCGAAGAGCCAAGGGTATGCCCTCTCCCCGGTCAAGAGGTCTTCCGAAGCTACGAGGACCTTGCACCTCCAGAGAAGGTCGAGACCTACTGTAAAGAGGAGGGTTTTCCCTTTGTAGTTCACGAGGAGGGTAGCCCTCCCGCGCGGGTTCCCTTCGGAGACGCGGAGGCTAACGTGAAAGTCCCGAGAAGGGGGCAGGCTCCTCGCATAGACGGTGATAGCTTTTAGCTTCGCTTTGTCTCCGTAGACCTCACGGAGCTTTCTCTTTATTTCGCTTTCCAGCTCACTTAACGTGAGGGAGAAGGAAAGGAGGGGTATGAGGCTAACGACGCAGGTTAGCAGCTTGAGAGAGCATCTCATCAGCGGCGATTATACCCTTCGTATTGAACTCGTAGGCTCTCTGGGCTATTATTAGGTTCACCATCTCCTCGACTATGTTGACGTTCGAGGATTCGAGGTATCCCTGAAGTATCGTCCCGAGACCCTGATTCCCGGGGTTGTCTATGAG
>WFYM01000031.1 GCA_015490115.1 Aquificaceae bacterium | reverse complement strand
GTATTAGCCCCGGTTTCCCGGGGTTATCCCCCTCCTGGGGGTAGGTTACCCACGTGTTACTCACCCGTTTGCCGCTCAGCACCCGCTCCCGAAAGGGAGCGAGCCTGCGCACGACTTGCATGTGTTAGGCGCGCCGCCAGCGTTCGCGCTGAGCCAGGATCAAACTCTTCAGGAAAAACGGGCACAAGCTATTCTTAGCTGGACCCCAGTATCAGAGGGTTCCTTCCCCCTATTCAGTTGCCAAGGAGCCGGCGGGCCTCTTGGGACCCGCTTCCTCAGTGCGGTCTATTAATATAGCCCGAAAAAGGGCAAAAGTCAAGATCTCCTGTGAGATCCCTACCAGAAATTTCAAGCAGGATCAGATACTTCCGAATACAAGGGACTTGAAAAATCCGTGTTTCCGCTATATAATTTCAGGCTGGTGGCTGTCCCCGTAGCTCAGGTGGATAGAGCGCGAGATTCCTAATCTCGAGGTCGCAGGTTCGAGTCCTGCCGGGGACGCCACCTAAAGAGGCCCGGTAGCTCAGTTGGTAGAGCACCCGGCTGAAAACCGGGGTGTCGGCGGTTCGAGTCCGCCCTGGGCCACCACCTCCTTGAAAAGCCTCCTCACGACTTCCCTCCAGTCCCTTCTTCCTTCCTCGATCTCGTCGAGTTCCCTCTCCATCCTCGCCGTGAATTTGTAGTCCATAAGGACGGGGAACTTCTCTTTGAGAAAGTCCGCGACCTGAAAACCTTTCTCGGTAGGCTTCAGCGACCTCCCGACAACCTCCACGTATCCCCTTTCTTTGAGGGTCTTCAGTATCACCGCGTAAGTTGAGGGTCTCCCTATTCCGAGCTTCTCTAAGGCTTTTACAAGCGCCCCCTCCGTGTAGCGGGAGGGGGGTTGGGTCCTCTTCTCCTCCACAAAGACCTTGATCACCTTCAGCTGGTCACCTTCTTCGAGGGGCGGGAGAGGCTCACCTTCGAGTTCGTAAGGATAAACCCTCGTCCAACCGTCGAAGACAAGCTCGAGACCCTTGGCTACCATCCTTATAGGTCTTTTGAGGTTGGGGGAGGAGACCTCTATCTCGACCTTTTTTCTTTCGAGGAGGGCATCAGCCATGAGGCTTGCCACCGTCCTTTTGAATATCAGGTCGTAGACCTCTACCCCGTAAGAGGGTCTCTTCTTCAGGTCGGTAGGTCTTATGCACTCGTGGGCGCCCTGAGAAGCCCTCGGATCCTTTAACTTCCTCGGCTTTCCGACGTAACTTTTCCCGTAGTTCTCCTCTATGAACTTGAGGATACTCCTTACCGCCTCCTCGCTCATCCTGTAGCTGTCCGTCCTCGGGTAGGTTATGAAGCCCTCTTCATAGAGCCTCTGGGCTATGCTCTGGATCCTTTCGGGGGGTATTCCGAGCTTCGAACTCCCTTCCGACTGGAGGGTGGAGGTTACGAAGGGCTTAGGAGGTTTTACCTTCTCCCTTTTCGCTGTCACGGAAGCTACCGAGAAGAGACCGTCCCTTATCCTGTCCGCTATATCCTTTGCGTCGGAGGGGTTCTCGTATCTGTAGTCGTAAACAGCTTCGAACCTTTTCCCCTCCTTCTCGAGGATAGCCTTCACATAGTAATACCTTTTCGGCTTGAAGTTCTCTATCTCCCTTTCCCTTTCAACGACGAGCCTGAGGGCTGGAGACTGGACCCTACCCGCGGAGAGGTTACCCGTGCCGAGTTCCCTCCAGAGGACTGGAGAAATCTTGTAGCCTATCAGCCTGTCGAGGACCCTTCTGGCGAACTGGGACCTCACGAGGTTCATGTTTACGTCGCCCGCGTTCTCAACAGCTTCTTTAATAGCCCTCTCCGTTATCTCGTAAAAGACGACCCTCTTTACCTTAGCACCGACCTTCGAAAGCTCCCGCTTTAAGAAGTAAGCTATCGCCTCACCTTCCCTGTCGGGGTCCGTCCCTATGTAGACGAGTTCAGCTCTCTTTGCCAGCCTCTTTATCTCCTCGACGATCTTCTTCTTGCCCTTTAAAAAGACGTATCTCGGTGTTAGGGTCTCCTCGTCGACTCCAAGTTCTTCTGAGGGAAGATCTTTTATGTGACCGAGGGTAGCTTTCACGACGAACTCCCTTCCCAAGATCTTCGATATGGTCTTTGCCTTCGTGGGAGACTCGACGACGAAGAGGAACATCAGGCTATCCTTCCGAGGACCCTCTCCCCTACCCTAACGTGGTATTCGAGCGTCCTCATTATGTCCTCTACAACTTCGGCTATCTCTTCAACTGCGAGGTTCTCCGAGTCCTGTATCGAGTTCTCTATAAATTCAGCTACCGACTCTATCCTCTCGAGTAGGGGTTCCTCGTAGAGGCTCACGCTCTCGAGGAATATGGGTGAGTAGTTCTCGACGGTTGGAAGGAGGAGGGAGGTAAGGGACATGCTCTCGGAAGTGAGAAGTAGCGCCCTCTCCCTTGCCTGCTTCTCGGACACAGCCTCCATCTCGGTTAGTATCAGGTTTATGAGTCTGAATATCTGGACGAGCCTCTTCAGGATCTCTATGCTCCTCGAGGTTATCTCAGGACCCGCAGTCTGGGGAGCGGAGAGGAAGGTGCTTACCATCTTCCTCTGGAAGCTTATCTCCTCCTCGAGCTTGGTAAGTAGCAGGTAGAAAGCTCCGAGGTCCATCTAACTTAAGTTAAACGAACTCCTCCTCCGTTTCAACCTTATATTCGTCCACGAGTTCCTTGTAGTCGTCGAACCAGTGGGCTTCCGGGTTCCTCTTGAAGACCATGAACCTGCCGTTGTTCTCCGGGTCAGCCGCCCTGTGATACCTGAAGAAGACGAACTTCTCCGTCTTTCCGAGTATCTCTATCTTCCCTGTTTCGTGGGACATGACGTACCTTACCCTCGCTGCGAGTCCCGAGACCTTAGCCCTCGCCCTCTCCACCACGTCTATCGTCTCCTCTATCTTCGTGGAGTAAGCCTTGTTTCCGGCTGTGGGTCTGCACTGGAAGAGGTAGTAAGGGGGGACTCCCATGAAGGAAAGCTCCTCTATAAGCTCCCTTATAACTTCAGGGTCGTCGTTTATACCCTTCAGGATAGGTGTCTGGTTCGTCTGGACCGTTCCCGTTTCGTGGACGAGGTCGACAGCCCTCCTCGCCTCTTTGGTAAGCTCCCTCGGATGGTTGAAGTGGTTCATAAGGTAGAGTCTCTTTCCGGTCTTTGTGTTGAACCACTCGAAGAGTTCGAGGAGCTGTTTGTCCTCGGAGATCCTAAAAGGGTTCACAGCCGTCATCTTGGAGCCTATCCTCACGATCCTGACGTGGGGTATCTCAGCCAAGGAGGAGAGGATCCTCTCGAGCTTCTTTGTAGCGAGTATCAAAGGATCCCCTCCGGTGAGGAGGACGTTGTTTATCTCCGGGTGGTTCCTTATGTATTCGAGTCCCTCCGAAACGTCCCTTGCCACCTCGTCGTTGTCGTTCATGAAGAGCCTCTTCCTGAAGCAGAACCTGCAGTATATACCGCAAACGTCGGTGACGAGAAGGAGCGCCGTGTCCGGATACTTGTGTTCGAGTCCGCGGACTTTCGTGTATTTGCTCTCGTTGGAGGCGTCGAGCTTCCCCCAAACCTCAAGCTCCTCCTTTGTGGGTATGACTATCCTCCTTATGGGGTCTTCCGGGTCCTCCCAGTTTATAAGTGAGTTGTAGTAGTCGTTCGTCCTGAAGGCGAACTTTTCCGTGACCTCTCTCAGCTGTTCCCTTTCTTTTTCAGAGAGCTGTTCTATGGAGCTGATATCTATGATATATCTTACCTTTCTTTTCATGCTACCCACCTCCTATTGAGCTTTTTGGAAGATCTTGCTCTGATTTTGCAGGAAATAATTTTAAATGGGTAGGATGTTATGTCAAGCCTTGGGCTGAGATCCGTTTTAAAACTTTTGATTTTGTTTTTTTTCTCTTTGATTTTGTTTTTGATCGAGGCTTGCGGGATAAAAAGACCCCCAAAACCTCCACCTTATCCCGAGTTTCAGGTGAAGAGGATAGGCGGGTATGTCTACCTGCTGACCCAAGACAAGGATGTGGTGCCTGAAGGGTTCGAAAAATTAGGTAACTTTTGGGTAGTCAAAAGGCAGGAGAGGTTCTGCTTTGAGGTCTCCCACAGGAGGGGAAGGAGCGTCATGAGGTGCGTAGAGGAGGCTCTGAAAGGGAAACCGAAGGTAAAGATCGAGGTATATGAGGAGAGGGTCCTTCTCCGTCTCAAAGGCTACAAGTTATACAGGGTTTACAGGTTCGAAGGATACCTCGTTCCGGTTCCCGTAGCGGAGTCAAAGGGGACGGTGACTTTGAGGAGGGGGGAAAAGAGGAAGGTGTTTGCCGTAACAGGCGTTATGGGAAACAGGGAGACGGAACCAGTCCTTATAGAGGTCCCTCCCCTCCAACTCCCGAAGCCGAAGCCCCCAGAAGATCTCAGCTACACGGTGAGGGGGGAAAGGATAGTCCTCTTCTGGAGGGGTGAGGAGGGTTTGAAATACCTCGTCTACAGAAACGGGGAGCTTCTCACAAGTGAGCCTATCATCTCCAACGTCTTCATCGATAAGCTCCCCCCTCCCGGGACGGTTTACAGGGTCGTTTCCGTCGACGAGAGGGGAGAAAGGAGCGAGCCTGCTGAGATAGTCTACAGACCGTAATGGGCTGCTATCGCCGCGGATATGGCAAGGACCATGTCTTCTTTGTCTATCTCCCCCTCCACCTCGAAGTCGTATTCACCTTTCCTTATCTTCTCCTCGAGGAACCTGACCCCGAAGTCCCCCCTCAAGAAGTCGGGGTCCCTCACTATCTCCCTGTAGAGGGGTATGTTTGTGGGTATTCCCCTTATGATGAACTCGTCTATGGCTCTCCTTGCCCTCGCTACCGCCTTTTCCCAAGTGAGCGCCCAGACGGTCATCTTGGCTATTAGGGAGTCGTAGTAGGGCGGGATTATGTAGTCCTTGTAGACGCTCGCGTCTATCCTCACTCCGGGACCTCCGGGGGAGTAGTAGGCTGTTATCTTTCCCGGTGAGGGGGCGAAGTTCCTCTTGGGATCTTCCGCGTTTATCCTGAACTCTATGGCGTATCCCCTAAAAGTTACGTCGCTCTGAAGGTATGGAAGAGGCTCCCCGGCCGCTATCCTTATCATCATCTCGACTATGTCTATGCCCGTTATGGTCTCCGTTATCGTGTGTTCCACTTGGAGCCTCGTGTTCATCTCTATGAAGTAGTATTCTTTTTTGTTTGTGTCTACGAGAAACTCCAAGGTCCCCGCGTTCTCATAGCCGACCTTCATGAGGGCTTTCACCGCGTTTCCGAGTATCTTCATCCTAAGATCTTTGTCGAGGGCTGGGGAGGGTGCTATCTCTATGAGCTTTTGGTGTCTCCTCTGGATGGAGCAGTCCCTCTCACCGAGGTGTATTATGTTCCCGTATTTGTCGCCGAGGACCTGAACCTCTATGTGCTTCGGGTTTTCGAGATACTTCTCTATGAATATGTCACCCTTCCCGAAGAAGGTCTCAGCCTCCCTGTAGGCGGACTCGAAGGATCTCTTTAGCTCCTCTTCGTTTCTTACGACCCTCATCCCCCTCCCGCCACCGCCGTATGCAGCTTTTAGCATCACCGGAAAGCCTATCTCCTTCGCCGCGTGGAGGGCGTCCTCGGTAGTCTTTACAGGCTCGTCGGTTCCGGGAACGACCGGAAGACCCGCCTCCTTCATTACCTTCTTCGCCTTCACCTTGTCTCCGAACATCTCTATCTGTTCGGGTGTCGGTCCTATGAAGACTATACCGCTCTTCCTGCAGTAGCGGGCAAACTCCGCGTTCTCAGCCAAAAAGCCGTAGCCGGGGTGTATCGCTTCAGCTCCCACCTGCTTCGCGAGGTCGACTATTCTCACGTAGTCGAGGTAGGCTCTTACCGGGTCTCCGGGGATGAGGTAGGCTTCATCCGCCTTCTTGACGTAGAGGGCTTTAACGTCCGCTTCGGAGTATATGGCTACTGTCCTTATACCGAGTTCTTTGCAAGCCCTTATGATCCTGAGGGCTACCTCTCCCCTGTTCGCTACGAGGACCTTCTTGAACATAGAGGTTATATTAGCATCACTGGGCGCAGCAGGAGAGTTTCGTCACATCCTTTTTAAAGCTCTGGGCGCAGAGCTTCACAGACTCGGAAAAGGTAGGGTAGACGTCTACCATGTCGAGGACGTCTTCGAGGGTGAGTCCGAACTTCACAAGGGGAACAGCCCTGTGGATTATCTCAGCCCCGTGGGGTGCGAGTATGTGAACCCCCAAGACCTTCCCCGTCTCCGCCTCGGTTACCATCTTTATGAGACCCTCCTTGAAGCTTATGACAGCACGTGGAACCTTGGAGAAGTCTAAGGTCCTCACCTCCACCTTGTATCCTTTTTCTTTCGCGGTCTCCTCCTTCATGCCGACGCTCGCGAGTTCGGGGTCCGTGAATATGGCGTGGGGGACGGAAGAGTAGTCCACCTTCCTTCTGTTTCCAAGGAGTGCGTTCTCCGCCGCGACCGCTCCCTCCAAAGCCGCGACCGTCACCAGCATCATCCTCCCTACGCAGTCCCCGGCTGCGTATATGTTCGGGTTTGAGGTTTGCATGAACTCGTTAGTTTCTATAAAGCCTCTTTGGTTTGTCCTCACACCTACGCTTTCGAGACCTATGTCTTCCGTGTTCGGCACCCTCCCCGTGGCGACGAGGAGATCGGTTCCCTTGACTTCGAAGTTTTCTCCTTCGAGGACGACGGTATCCTTTTCTTTTCTTGCCCTCCTTACCTTCGCTCCCGTGATTATCCTCATTCCTTCTCTTTCTAAGATCTCCCTAAGCTTCCTCCTCAGCTCAGGCTCCTCCCCCATGGCTATCTCGGGGAGGGCTTCGATTACGGTAACTTCGCTCCCGAGCCTCAAAAACGCCTGTCCGAGTTCGAGACCGATCGCACCCCCGCCTATGACTAAGAGGTGCTTCGGGAGATGGTCTAAGTCGAACACGTTGTCGCTCGTGTAGTATTCTATTTCCCTTAGACCTTCTATGGGAGGAACCGAGGGTCTCGATCCCGTTGTCACAACAGCCTTGTGGAAGAGGGCCTCACTCTCCCCGACGAGGGCTTTTCCGTCTTCGAGGAACCTACCACTCCGGTTTACGTACTCTATGTTAGGGTAAGCTTCGAGGACGTCCCAGTATTTTTCTTTCCTCAGCTTTTTCAGTAGCTCCTCCTTCAGCTCCACGACCTTCCTTATGTCCACGCTCCCCCTTCGGGAGTTCTTGGCAACGTCTATGAGATACTTCGAAGGTATACAGCCCCTGTTTAGGCAAGTCCCCCCTATCACACCTTTTTCCGCTATGAGGACCCTCGCCCCCAAGTCGGAAGCCCTTATAGCCGCCGCAAATCCCGCGGAACCACCGCCCAAGATGAATAGGTCGTAAACGTTACCTTTCGGGACGTAAACTTCCGGAGCTTCTTCTATCTTCTCCGCATCGTATCCGGCTCTCCTGACAGCTTCTATTAAGTCCTTCGTCTCAGCGTTCCCCTCGACCTCGGCAAGCCCTTGGGGGAAGTAGACCCTCGCACTCTTTACACCTTCTACCGACTCGAGAGCTTCTTTTACGGTCTTCGCACAGTGCTGACAGGTCATACCTTTTATCCTGAGCTTTACCATGACAGCCCCCTTCAGAAGCTCGCGCTACCTATGACCTTCCCCTTGTAGTTCCCTGCTTCCTTTATGGCTCTTAAGATCTCCTCCTCCTTTACACCGTCCTCCGTGACGACTACCGCTATTTTGTTCTTGAGGGAGGTCTTTACCCACTTCACACCCTTTACCTTCGATATAGCCTTCTTGACCGCAACGGGACAGAGCTTGCAGGTCATACCTTCGACGTCGATCACAAAGACCTTTTCCGCGAAGCTGAAGGTGACCAAGGTTAAGAATGTAAGGAATGCCTTGACCATGGCTTACACCTCCTTTTATTCTCCGTAGATCTTCAGAAGGACGTAAGGGTAGAAGGTTGCGAACACAAGAAGCACAAAGGCGAACCACGTGATCCCTTTGCTCAGCTTCCTCGTCCAGCTCGGCTCTTCGCAGGCACACTCTACAGCGGGTTTTTTGAGAAGCTTCTCCCTGACTAAGTTCCTAAGGTATAGCTTGTAGAGGGAATATCCGACAGCTATGTATGCAACCCCCAAAAAGTACCACCTGTAAGGTTCCAACACACTCAGGAAGCTAAGACTACCCGCGGATACCCCGAAGACAACGAAGAGGGTAGGTCCCACACAGCAGGAAGCGGCGAGGAAGGAGGCGACCGCTCCTAACAAGCTACCCACAGCTTCCCTCATATCAGGAACCCCCTCTTAGCATGACCTTCACAGCTGTGAGGAAGTCTTCAAGTGCCTTAAGATCTCCCATCTCCATTGCTGGCTTTACACAGGATTCAACGTGGTCTTCTAAGAGCTTCAGGGCTACGCTTCCGAGGGCTGACCTTACCGCAGCTATCTGAACGAGTATCTCGTCACAGCTCCTCTTTTCTTTTACCATCCTCTGGAGACCCCTTATCTGACCCTCTATGCGGGAGAGCCTCGAGAGTATCTCCTCCACGCTCTTTTCGGGAAGGTAGAGGTCGCACTTCTCCATTTACCCATACCCCCTATGGGTATAATGTAAACCCAAAGAGAGAAAAGATCAAGGCTTTTTCACCTCTATCCTTCTGAGAACAAAACCTGACTCCTTTACTATCTTCCTAAGCGTTTCCTCCTCCAAGGTGTAGCCTTCCCTCAACTTTATCCTGACGAGTCCCTTGTTCAGGCTTATGTCAACACTCTCCACACCTTCGAGCTTCTTTAACTTCTTTTCGAGTCCGTATGCACAAAAGGCACAGGCGAGACCGTCCACCCTCATCACTATCTCGGTCCCGAAGCAGATGCCTGTTACGAGAAATGCCACCAAAATCTTCTTCATTTTTACACCTCCTAAAAGTGGACCTCGACGGAGAAGGCTGTCCTGCTCCTCACACCCATGTTCTTTGCCTTTTCGCTTCTGTAAGCTGGTATCTGAACACCTCCTTTTATGGCTACGTTCCTGTAGGTGAAGAAGAAGGCGGGAGAGACGAAGAAGGCTCTGTAGTCCCCTTCGAGTTCGTAGTTCAGCTCCGAGAGGAGGACGAGATCCGGCTTTAAGTATTCTGTGAGCCAAGGTCTTATGCCTACAGCACCGTCGAGGAATATCCTCCCCGCGGTCCTCGCGTCCGCAAAGAAATACCACCTCCTCGACTCCATACCGACAGCTACACCGAAGAGTCCGCGTGTCTCCCTTCCTTCGACGTCCCTCAACACCCCTCCTATCAGGGAGAAGGCGTCTATCCTTCCGGGCATATACCTCTTCCAAAGCCTATACTTTAGCCTGAGGGCTACGGAAGAGATTTCCGTCGCTGTTGTAAAGCTCCTAAAAGTCACCGAGAGATCTTCGGTGATGCCGTATAGGACCTCGGTCGCTATACCCTCTTCTCCGTCTCCCCTCTCGTACTCGGTCTCTATACCTATGCCCCCTTTGAATATCGTCCCCGGTCCGAGACCGAATATGGGTTCGTGGGCGAAGGGGAGGGAAGGGATCAGGAGAAGTGGGGCGAGCCTTTTCACGACTCGATCCACCTCATCAGGGGAACGGCGAGGTAAGCGAAGAAGAAGCCAAAAGCATATATGACGACCGAGACCCAAAGGGTTACTTTCGAGAACCTGCCAGCCACCTCGCACCCTTCACCCCCTATGG
>WFYM01000030.1 GCA_015490115.1 Aquificaceae bacterium | reverse complement strand
TATGTAGAGGTTCGTGATCAGCTTGGATATCCCTTTCTTGTCGAGGACCTCGTTGACGAAGGGGACTCCTTCCGGGAGTATCGAGTTGAAGAGGACCCTTCCAGGTGTGGTCTCTATCATCTTCCCGTCTATCTTCACCTTTATCCTCGCGTGTATGTCCACCTTACCAAGGTCAAGAGCCTTTAAGACCTCTTCCTTCGAGGAGAAGACCTTACCCTCTCCCTTCCTTCCGGGTATAGGGTCCTGGGTCATGTAGTAGGTCCCGAGGATCATGTCCTGAGAGGGCATGGTGAGGGGCTTTCCGTGGGCTGGGGAGAGTATGTTCTGGGTGGAGAGCATGAGGATGTAGGACTCGAGCTGAGCTTCTATACCCAAGGGGACGTGGACAGCCATCTGGTCCCCGTCGAAGTCGGCGTTGAAAGGCGGGCAAACGAGGGGGTGGAGCTTTATGGCTTTACCTTCTACGAGGACAGGCTCGAAAGCCTGTATGGAGGGTCTGTGGAGGGTGGGCGCCCTGTTGAGAAGAACGGGGTGCTGTTTTACAACTTCTTCTAAGCACTCCCAGACTTCGGGGGTCTTCTGCTCGACGAGCTTCTTCGCGTTCCTTATGGAGGTCGCGTAACCTTTCTCTTCGAGTCTCCTGTAGACGAAGGGCTTGAAGAGTTCGAGGGCCATTATCTTGGGAAGACCGCACTGGTGCATCTTGAGTTCCGGACCTACGACTATGACGGAACGCCCAGAGTAGTCCACCCTCTTTCCGAGGAGGTTCTGCCTGAACCTGCCCTGTTTGCCTTTCAGATAGTCAGCCAAGGACTTCAGGGGTCTCCCGTTTTGGGTTATGGCACCCCCCCTCCTCTTCGAGTTGTCTATCAAAGCGTCTACAGCTTCTTGTAGCATCCTCTTTTCGTTCCTTATGATTATCTCCGGGGCGTCGAGTTCTATGAGTCTCTTTAGCCTGTTGTTCCTGTTTATGAGCCTCCTGTAGAGGTCGTTAAGGTCCGAGGTTGCGAACCTCCCCCCGTCCAAGGCGACGAGGGGTCTGAGATCCGGGGGAAGGACTGGTATGACCTCCAAGATCATCCACTCGGGCTTGTTACCGCTCTTTATGAAGCCCTCGACGAGCTTCAATATCCTGAGGTATTTTCTTACCTTCTGCTCCGAGACCTCCCTCAGGACCACGGACCTTATGTCCTCCTTCACCCTCTCGAAGACGGGTATACCTTGGTTCTTCTCCCTCATGTTCTCGTAATAGGTCCTTAAGGCTTCCTTCCCCGTGAGATACTCGTCCCCCTTGTCCTCTTCGGAAAGCTCACCCGTCTCTACGTTCAGGTAAAGCTCTTCATTGAGGAGCTTGTAGACAGCCTGCTCCGTTGTGAGACCGAGTTCCTCCGTGTTCGCAAACCTGACCCCGAACTCCTCGAGGTCTTCGGCTATCTTCTTGACTATCTTGTGGTAGAGGTCTTTGTGCTGGTTTTCGAGTTCCTTTCCGAGGTCCTCGTATCCTATGCTGTAGGGCTTTATGAGTTTCCTCAGCTTCTTGGAATACTCTTTTAGGTCGAGCTGGGAGAGGACCTGCTTTATGATCTCAGCTCCCATGCCGTATTCGAACCTCTCGTCTATGCTGAAGGAGAAGTTCTCCTCGAACTCCTGCTCGCTGACTACGTGGAGCTTTACCCACTTTACCGTGGTCCCGTCGTTCAGGGGTATGGTGTCCTCCATCTCTGCGAAGGCTTCCTCCTCCTCTTCGGAGGGATACTCGATCACGAGGTAGGACTCGAAGTAGACTACCCTCTCCACGTCCCTCGAGGTCATGTTAAGGAGCGTCCCTATCTTGGAGGGGGTGGACTTGAGGAACCATATGTGGGCTACGGGAGCTGCGAGTTCTATGTGACCGAACCTCTTCCTCCTCTCGTAAGAGGAGGTCACCTCAACACCGCACCTGTCGCAGACGGTCCCCTCGTACCTCTTCCCCCTGTATTTGCCGCAGAGACACTCGTAGTCCTTTACGGGTCCGAATATCTTCGCACAGAAGAGACCGTCCTTCTCAGGCTTTAAGGTCCTGTAGTTCAGGGTTTCAGGGCGCTTCACCTCTCCCCTCGACCAGCTCCTTATCTCGTCGGGAGAGGCGAGCATAAGCTTGATCCTGTTAAAAGGGAAGATACCCCTCTTCCTCATGACTCCTCCTCCTTCCTCATCTCTATCTGATCACACCCCTTCTCCTCCCCGTTCATGCATTTGACATTTAGACCCAGAGCTTTTAGTTCTTTCACAAGCACTTTGAAAGATTCGGGAACGTCGGGTGTGTAAGTATACTTCCCTTTGACTATGGACTCGTAGACCTTACTCCTTCCTTCTATGTCGTCTGACTTTACCGTGAGCATCTCTTGAAGCGTATAAGCTGCTCCGTGAGCTTCGAGCGCCCACACCTCCATCTCACCGAGCCTCTGACCTCCGAACTGCGCCCTTCCACCGAGTGGTTGCTGGGTTACCAAGGAGTAAGGACCCGTGGACCTCGCGTGGACCTTGTCGTCCACCATGTGGATGAGCTTTAGCATGTGCATGTAGCCGACGGTGACTTCGAAGTCGAAGGGTTCTCCCGTCCTTCCGTCGTAGAGGATCGTCTTTCCGCTTTCGGGAAGACCGGCACGCTTTAGGAGTTCCTTTATGGCTTCCTCGGAGGCTCCCTCGAAGGCGGGTGTAGCCATGGGGACGCCCCTTTCCGCAAACTCCCTCATCACGTTCCAGAACTCCTCCTCGGAGAGGGAATTTAGATACTCCTCTATGAACTTGGCGTTCTCTCCCGTCGGATCACCTATGGCGTAGGTCTCCTTCAGCCACTTGGTGAGGGCTTCCCTGCTCGTTCCCTTTTCTATCATCTCACCTATCTTCTTCCCGAGTCCCTTGGCAGCCCAGCCAAGATGCGTCTCCAGTATCTGACCCACGTTCATACGTGAGGGAACACCCAAAGGATTCAGGACTATGTCGACGGGTGTCCCGTCCGGGAGGAAGGGCATGTCTTCGACGGGGAGGACTACCGAGATAACACCTTTGTTTCCGTGCCTCCCCGCCATCTTGTCCCCCACTTTTATCTTCCTCTTCTGGGCTATGTAAACTTTGACGAGCGTTATCACCCCCGGTGGGAGATCCCCTCTTCTGAAGAGGGACTTCCTCTTTTCCTCGTAGATCTTTTCGAGGATCTTTATCTGGGTCCTCGACTTGTTGACTATGTCCTCTATCTGGGATATCAGCTTCTTGTCGTTGAAGAAGTTGGAGGGCTTGGAGGCTATGAGGTTCTGGATGGAGTTGAAGAGCTTCTCGTCTATGACGGTCCCGGCTTTGTAGACCTTCTTCCTGACTGTAGCGTCCTTTTCTATCTTCTTCCCGAGGAGGAGACCCTTGAGGACCCTGTTCCTCCCTTCCATTATCAGGTTCTTCCTCTTCTCAAGCTCCCTCTCGAGAGCCTCCAGCTCCTCCCTCTCGACAGCGTCAACGAGCATGCTCTTCTTCTCACTTGTCCTTCTCGTGAAGACTTGAACGTCTATGACGACACCCTCGACTCCGGGAGGGCATCTGAGGGAAGAGTCCTTCACGTCCTTCGACTTCTCCCCGAATATAGCTTGAAGGAGCTTCTCCTCCGGTGTCGGCTGGGACTCCCCTTTCGGAGTGACCTTCCCGACGAGTATGTCCCCCGGCTTTACGTAGGTCCCTATCCTGACTATGCCGTATTCGTCGAGATGTGCGAGAGCCTTTTCGGGAACTCCGGGGATCTGCTTGGTTATCTCCTCTTCGCCGAGCTTCGTCTCCCTCGCTTCAACTTCAAGCTCCTCTATGTGTATAGACGTGTAGACGTCGTCTTTGACGAGCCTTTCAGAGATGACTATAGCGTCTTCGAAGTTGTATCCCCTCCAAGGCATGAAGGCTACGAGGACGTCCCTTCCGAGGGCAAGCTCTCCCCTGTGTGTGGACTGACCGTCCGCTATCACCTGTCCTTTCTTGACCTTCTCGCCTTTTCTGACGAGGGGTCTCTGGTTTATGCAGGTGTTCTGGTTGGTCCTTTGGAACTTCTTGAGTTCGTATATGTCTATACCGAAGTCGAGGGGGTCTTCGGGGTCTATCTCCTCGGGGTTCGCCCTTATGACTATGTGGGAGCTGTCGACCTCCTCGACAACACCTCCCCTCTTCGCTACGACGACAGCGTGTGAGTCCCTCGCCACCTTCTCCTCCATACCCGTCCCTATGATCGGAGCTTCCGTGAATATGAGGGGGACAGCCTGTCTTTGCATGTTGGAACCCATGAGCGCCCTGTTTGCGTCGTCGTGTTCGAGGAAGGGAATCAGGGACGAGGAGACGGATATTATCTGTCTCGGGGAGACGTCTATGTAGTTCACCTGCTCGGGTCTTACTATCCTTATGTCGTTCTTGTGCCTCGCGAGGACCCTGTCCGCGAGTATCCTTCCCTTTTCGTCGGTAGGTGTGCTTTGGGCTATCACGTAATCCTCTTCTTCGTAAGCTGCGAGGTACTCTATCTTGTCTGTGACGACACCGTTTTCCACCTTCCTGTAGGGTGTTATCAGGAAGCCGTATTCGTTCACCTGAGCGTAGACTGTCATGGAGGTCACAAGCCCTATGTTCTGACCCTCAGGCGTCTCTATTGGGCATATCCTCCCGTAGTGGGAGGGGTGGACGTCCCTTATCTCGAACTTCGCACTCTCCCTCGTGAGTCCCCCCGGACCCAGAGCTGAGAACCTCCTCTTGTGGGTGAGGGAGGATAAGGGGTTCGTGTTGTCGAGGTATTGGGAGAGCTGTCCGCCTTTTAGGAACTCAAGTATTGCGTTCGTCAGATACCTTGGGTTTATAAGCTCCTGAGGTCTCAGGCTCGGGTCCTCCGGGTTCACAACAGCCACCCTGTCCCTGAAGACCTTTTCCATCTTGGCTATGCCGGTCCTCACTTGGTTCTCAAGAAGCTCTCCTACCGACCTTACCCTCCTGTTTCCGAGGTGGGCTATGTTGTCCTTCCTCTCCCTCCTGAACCTGAGGTCTATTAAGTATTTGAGTATGTTAATGAGATCTATCGGGAGGATGAACCTCGCCTCTTCTTCGGTGTAGTCCTTTACCTTCACCTCATCCTTGGTCTTGAAGATCTCTTTGAGGATCTCCTTGGTGAGCCTCGTCCCCTCCTTGTAGCCGTTTACCTCCTCAGCGAGGGCGAGGGGAGGAAGGGAGTCGAGCCTTTCTACGTCCGCGGGCTTTAGGGTCTTTGGTATCTTGTGGACCTTCGCGTTTATCTTGACCCTCCCCACCTTCGAGAGGTCGTATCTCGTTATGTTGTGGAAGAAGACCTCGTAGTAAGATCTTGCCCTCTCTATGAGGTTCTCTATTTCCATGGTCATCGTCTCGACGAGCCTTAGCTTCTTGTATATCTCCATGTAGCCGTAGTCCCTGAAGGAGAACTCAACCGGGATCTTAACGGGACTCGTCCTGTCGGGGTCCCTCGGTGTCGTCTCGCTGGCTATAGTGTCGACCACTATTTTTGCGTAGGGGCTTTTTACAGCCTTTTCGTTCGGAAGAGCCGTTACCGACTCGACGGTTATCCTCTCGTCCTTGAGGAGGAGGGCGAGACCCTCCGGATCTTCTATGAACCTCTCCTCCCTGAACTCCCTCTCTTTACCTGAGGTTTCGAGCTTCGCCCTGTAGCGGACTATGGCGAAGATGTAGTGGTGTTCGAGTTCTTCGAGTTCCACCTCCTCCCCCGTTTCCGCGTCCCTCAAAACCTCACCGTCAGGGACGAGCCTCCTAACACCCTCGTAGAAGTGCTTCAAAATATCGTATGCGGTCTCAAAACCCCAAGCTCTTAAGATAGCTACACCGCTTACCTTCTTCCTGTCTATCCTGGCGGAGAAGAGGTCGGTGGTTCCGGAAAGCTCGAACTCTATCCTCGAACCCTTGTCGGGTATTATGCTCGCCCTGTAGATTATCCTCGTTATCGTTGCGTCCTTTTGCTTTTCTTCCTTCTCCTCGAAGAAGACACCGGTCGACCTTATGAGCTGGTTTACGACTACCCTCTCGCTACCGTTTATGATGAAGGAACCCGTGTCGGTCATGAGGGGTATCTCGCCGAAGTAGACCTTCCTCGGCGGTGTCTCCCTCCACCCGTCTTTAGTCTTTACCCTCAGCTTGAACATTACCCTCAGGGGTGCGGAGTAGGTAAGACCCTTCAGTTTGCACTCGTCGGGGGTATACTTCTCCTTGTAGACGAGCTTCCCACCGCAACCCTTCTTGGGACACTTGACACCCCATCCTCCCAAGAAGTCGGATTCGGGTTTGTAGCCGCACTTGTTGCACTCCCAGTCCCCCACCTCGTAGCCGAGGTATTCGAGGAATATGTTTCCGTCAGGGTCCTTGAAGGGAAATGAGGTCCTGAATATGTATTCGAGTCCGATGTTCTCCCTCTCGTGGGGAGCTTTTCTGAGCTGTATGAAGTTCTCAAAGGAGTTCTTCGGGACGCTGAGGAGGTAAGGGGGTTCTAATATCTCCTTCCTCCTCCCGAAATACTTTCTCGGAAGCGTAACCTGTCCCATGGTGTCCACCCCTTTTAGCTTTTGACAAATTTATAATTATAACACGCAGAAAAGGGAAGTGGGGACAGACCGGGAACTTTCATAACCCAAACTCTCAAGAAGAAGGAAGTTACTTGATCTCGACCTCCGCACCAACCTCCTCGAGCTTGGATTTGATCTGCTCCGCCTCCTCCTTGGAGACGCCCTCCTTGATGGGCTTGGGTGCGTTGTCGACGAGTTCCTTGGCTTCCTTGAGACCGAGTCCCGTTATCTCCCTGACTACCTTGATCACCTGTATCTTGTTGGAGCCGGGAGCTTTAAGGATAACGTCGAACTCAGTCTTCTCCTCAGCCTGAGCTGGCGCTCCCGCTCCAGCCGCAGCACCTTGAGCGGGTGCAGCTGCGACCACGGCGGAGGCGGAAACGCCGAACTCCTCCTCGAGCCTCTTCACAAGCTCCGCCACCTCGAGGACGCTCATGTTCTTGATAGCTTCAACGATCTCGTCGATGGTGAGCGTAGCCATATCTCAACCTCCTTGAGATTTTTTCTCCTCAATAGCTTTCAAAGTAAGGACGAGGCTCTGAGGAACAGCCTTGAGTGCGAGGACGAGGTTGAAGACGGGAGACTTCAAGACACCTATGAGCTTGGAGATAAGCTCCTCCCTTCCCGGGAGCTGGGAGAGGGAAACTATCTCTTCAGGTGATATGTATTTCCCCGAGAGTAGACCTCCCTTTAGCTTCTCTTTGTATCCCTCCTCGAAGGTCTCTTTCAGGAACTCTATGAGCTTCTTGATGACAGCTACGACGTCCTCGTAAGCGAAGAGGGCTGCGGTGGGTCCCGTGAATATGTCCCTGTGGTCTACGAGGGGTGTCCCTTCGAAGGCTCTGTAAAATAGGGTGTTCTTGCCGACAACTATCTCACCCCCTAAGGACTTTATCTCAGCTCTCAGCTGTGACAAGGGGAAGGCGTCTATGCCTTGGAAGTTGAAGAAGAGGACGGTCTTTCCCGCCCTTTCGAACCTCTCCCTGTAAGAGGAGACGAGTTCCTTCTTCCTCTGGAGGCTCTTCCTCTCCCTCATGCCGCCATCTCCTGAAGCTTCTTGAGCGTATGGGAAATATCTATTTTAACACCCGGACTCATAGTTGTGGAGAGGGTGATCGACTTTATATACTGTCCCTTGGCTCCGGGGGGCTTCGCCCTTACTACCGCGTCTATCGCGGTATATACGTTCTCGAGGAGCTTTTCCTTTTCAAAGGATATCTTTCCGACGGGCATGTGGATGTTCCCGGCTTTGTCCACTTTGAACTCTACCCTTCCCTTCTTCGCGTCCGCTATCGCTTGTTCGACGTTCCTCGTTACGGTTCCCGTCTTCGGACTCGGCATCAGACCCCTCGGTCCGAGGATCCTTCCGAGCTTCGCTACCTTCGGCATTATCTCGGGAGTCGCTATGACGACGTCGAAGTCAGTCCACTCCTCCTTCAGGATCTTGTTTATCAGGTTCTCACCTCCTACGTAGTCCGCTCCTGCTTGTTCCGCCTTTTTCGCTTCCTCACCTTCCGCTAAGACGAGGACCCTTATGGGTTTTCCGAGTCCGTGGGGGAGGACCACGGAACCCCTCACCATCTGGTCCGCGTATTTGGGGTCTACTCCGAGCCTCATGGCAAGCTCGACGGTCTCGTCGAACTTCCTCTCTGTGACCTCAGCCATCTTCTTGAGGAGGTCTATAGCCTCCTCTACGGTGTAGGTCCTGCTCCTGTCCACAAGCTCTAAAGCTTTCAGATACTTCTTTCCTCTCCTCGCCATGACTTCACTCCTTCCAACCTTCTATCTCTATACCCATGCTCTTCGCCGTTCCCGCTACTGTCCTCATCGCAGCCTTTAGATCCTTCGTGTTCATGTCCTTCATCTTCATCCTCGCTATCTCCTCGAGCTGTTTCAGAGTTATCTTCCCTACCTTTTGCCTCTTCGGATCCGAGGAACCCTTTTCGACGCCCGCAGCTTTCTTGAGCAGGTAAGAGACGGGGGGTGTCTTCATTACGAAGGTGAAGCTCCTGTCCTGGTAAACGGTTATGACTACGGGAAGTATGGTCCCCGGTTCGTACTCCCTGCTCGCAGCGTTAAACTGCTTCACGAACTCCATTATGTTCACACCGTGCTGTCCGAGGGCAGGTCCGACCGGCGGTGCAGGGGAAGCCTGCTGGGCGGGAAGCATAAGCTCTATGGTAGCTACCACCTTCTTCGCCATCTTTCCTCCTCCTCAGATCTTCTCCACTTGGTTGAAGTCAAGCTCGACGGGTGTGAGCCTTCCGAATATGCTGATGAGGACGGTCAGCTTCTCCCTCTCGGGGTGGACCTCTTCCACGGTCCCTGTGAAGTTCATGAAGGGACCCTCTATGACCCTTATCTGGTCACCCTTTTCGAACTCGACCTTCCTCGTCCTTATTCCGTGCTTCACCTGGTCGAGTATACGCGCAACTTCCTCTTCCTTCAGGGGAACTACCCTCCCCCCTACGAGCCTGTATACGTGGGGTGTCTTCTCTATTGCCCTCATCAGCTTGTCGTTCATGTGAGCCTTTATGAGTATGTATCCGGGGAACATCTTGTTGTCGAGGATTATCTTGGCTTCCGTCCTGTTCTCCCTGCAGACGAGCTTCTGTCCGGGCTTGGATATGGGAGGGGCTTTCAAGCACTCGTCCCCCTCCACGCTCTCTATTACCCTCACGGTCCCGTTCTCTATCCTGAAGGTGGTCACCCCCTTCTTCCCCAAGACGCTTATGTCCCTGTTGTTCCCCTTCAAAGAGAGCCTGTACTTTTCCTTCCCCTGCGCCCTTATTACCACCCTCTCCTCAGCAGGGACCACCACCTCATCGACGAGGTCCCTCAGACCTTCGAGTTCTAAAACTTTGAGCAGGTTCTCCCTCGCAGCTACCTCCTTTCCCGCCTCCACCTGAAGTGCATACCAGCGTTTCTCCTCCATCACGCACCCCTTAGCGAGAAGATAAGCGAGAGTATTTTAGTGAAGGCAAGATCTAAGACCCAGAGGTATACGCCCACGACCAAAGAAAAAATTATAACACTTATCGTCGCCTTCGTCACGAGCCTCCTGTCCGGCCAGGTGACCCTCCTCAGCTCAGTCCTTACCCCTTTTAAGAACTCCCTTAACCTCTCCATGGTTTTTTCTCCTTGGCGGGGCTGGGAGGACTCGAACCCCCACCCACGGGATTTGGAGTCCCGCGCTCTGCCAATTGAGCTACAGCCCCTTACTTTATTTAAATTACCTCACCTCACGGTGGAGTGTATGCCTTCTGCACCACTTGCAGTATTTCCTGAGTTCGAGCCTCTCAGGATGCTTCTGTTTATTCTTTGTGGTTGTGTAGTTTCTCCTCTTGCACTCGGTGCAGGCGAGGATCACCACCTCCCTCGGCATAGCCTTCACCTCAGTCGAGTATTTTTGTGACAACACCGGCTCCTACAGTCTTTCCCCCCTCCCTTATCGCAAACCTGAGTCCCTCCTCCATAGCAACCGGGGCTATCAACTCAACCTCCAACTCCACATTGTCCCCGGGCATCACCATCTCCACTCCCTCAGGCAACTTCACTATCGTCCCCGTCACATCAGCTGTCCTAAAGTAAAACTGCGGCCTGTAGTTCACAAAAAACGGTGTGTGCCTCCCAC
>WFYM01000029.1 GCA_015490115.1 Aquificaceae bacterium | reverse complement strand
TCTATGGAATGAAGAAGCTTAGGTTCCACCTCTTCACGGTAGGGGTAGTGCTTTTCGGTCTCCTCCTCTTCTTCACGGACCTTTCGAGGTTCCGCTACGTGAGGTCCGCCGTCATGGTCTTTAACACCTTGATGTCTCCCGTTCTGAACCTCAAGGAGGAGATACTGACCCAAACTGAGAAGAAGTTGGACACCTACTTTAGGCTCGTGGACGTTAAAAAGGAGAACCTTGAGCTGAGGGAAAGGATCCAGAACCTCCTCCTCCTTGAGAAGGAGCTTTCCTCCTGCGAGAGGGAGCTGGAGTCTCTGAAGAAGGTCCTCAAGGTGTCGAGGGTATTTTCGAGGCTCGACTACGTCGTGTCGAGGGTAGTCTACTACGACCCTTCGGGCTTTGACCTCTTCCTGATAGTGGAGGGGGGAAAGAACAGGGGCTTTAAGGAGAGGGACCTCGTAGTTACCGAGAGGGAGGTGGTAGGCTTCGTAGAAGCTGTCTTCGGGTCGACGAGCCGTGTTGTGACACCTTTCAGCGGCAACTTCTCCTCAACGGTCATCCTCCAAAGGAGCGGAAAAAGGTATATATACAGAGGTGGTTACCCATTCGGAGAGCTTCTCCACGTCAAGCTCGAAGACAGGGTAAGGGAAGGGGAGAAGGTATTTTTGGTGGACCCTGAGAGGAGGTTCCCTCCCTTTCTCCTCGGTTTCGTGGAGAGGGTAAGGAGGGGAAAGGACCCCTTCTTTAAGGAGGTGAAGGTAAGACCTGCCGTGGACCCGAGGAGAGTTGACTACATCTTCGTGATCAGGAGGAGGGATTGAGGTTCCTGCTTCTTATTCTGCTTCTTGTCTTCCTGCAGACCTCCTTCCTTCAGGTCTTCTTCAAACCGGGCTTCCTCGCCCCCGACCTCGTCCTTATAGCCCTCCTCTCCAAGGCTTACCTCGCGGGAAGGGAGGCTGTCCTTTGGGCTTTCCTCGGCGGGACCTTCCTAGACGTCATGACGGACACGTTAGGTTTAAACATAGCCCTCCAGACCCTCACCGTCTACATCTTCGTCCTCCTGAACGAGAAGGTCTTCTTCAGGACTTGGTTCACCTACCTGCTCGGAACGGGTATATCCTTCCTTCTCAAGAAGGTCCTCTCCCTCCTCCTCATGAGGATGAAGTTTTACTTTTCCATTTCGGTAAGCTCCATAATACTCGCCCTTTTGGTTGAGCTTCTCATCGCCTCCTTGGTTTACTTCGCATACCTTAAAAGGAAGGAATGAGCAGAAGGGTTTTCCTGTTCTTCGTTTCGCTGCTCGTCGGCTTTTTCGTCCTCGTCATAGCCCGCCTCTTCCAGCTCCAAGTAGTAAGAGGAGAAAAATACAGGGAGCTTTCGAGGAGGAACTACCTGAGGGTCAGGAACCTCTACCCGCCGAGGGGTGACATATACGACAGGAACGGAAAAAAGCTCGCCTACGACGAGCCGAGATACGTCCTCTCCCTCGACCACATGAAGCTCTCGGAAGAAGAACTCGGTCAGCTGAGGAACACTCTGAGGGAGCTTTTCGGTGTAGATCTCGACAAGATCCTAGAAAAGGAAAAGGCGGGTTCCGAACCCTTAAGGATAAAGGAGGACCTGAGCGAAGAGGAGGTGGAGAAATTTTACGCTAACAGCTACAGGCTCCCCGGCGTATTCATAGAGGTTGTCCCGAAGAGGGTCTACCCCTTCGGGAAGCTCGCCTGCCACGTCATAGGCTACGTGGGATACCCCAACAGAAGGGAGATGAAGAAGCTAAAGGGGAAAATAGCTCCGAGGAGCTTCGTAGGAAAGGCTGGTATAGAGAGGAGCATGGACGAGGTCCTCTTGGGGAAGCTTGGAAAGGAGGAGGTGATGATAAACGCCCTCGGGAAGGTGATAAAGACCTTAAACAGAGAAGAGCCTGTCAAGGGAAGCTCGATAGTCCTTACCATAGACGTGAGGTTTCAGAAGATAGTGGAGGAGGTCTTCTACGAGTCGGGTCAGCCCGCGGGGGCTGTCGTCCTCATGAACGCAAAAACCGGAGAGGTCCTCGCCCTCGCCAGCTTCCCCGGATACGACCCCAATAGGGTCTACGAGAACTGGAGGAGGATAACTAAGAACAAGCTAAAGCCCATGTTCAACAGGGCGACGAGGGGAAGATACCCCCCAGCTTCCGTCCTTAAGGTTCCGATATCTTACGCCATACTGGACACGAAGCTCGGCTCCGCTTGGGACAGGATCCTCTGCACGGGAAGCTTCTTCCTCGGAGACAGGAGGTTCTTCTGCTGGAACGTTTACGGACACGGTTCTGTGAACCTCATAAAAGCCCTTCAGGACTCCTGCGACATATACTACTACCACTACGGCTACGAGATGGGACCCTCCACGATGATAAGGTATGCGAGGAAGTTCGGCTACGGCGAGAGGATACCCTTGGAGATACCCGTAAAGAGAGGCTTCCTGCCGACTCCCGAGTGGAAGAGGAGGAGGTTCGGGACACCTTGGTACGACGGGGACACGGTGAACCTTAGCATAGGTCAGGGGTATATACTTTCCACCTTGATGGAGCAGACCCTTATGATGATGGCTGTGGCGAACAACGGCGTCATATACAGACCGACCCTCGTCAGGGAGATAAGGGACCCTTCGGGAAGGGTGGTCTGGAAGAACAGAAGGAAGGTCTGGAAGGTGGTGAAAGGTCCTCCCGAATACTTCGCCATAATAAGGAGGGGGCTAAGGGAAGCTGTAAAGAGGGGAACGGGAGCGAGAGCATTCTCAACCATAGTAGACATAGCCGGAAAGACAGGGACAGCCCAGGTAACTGTCCTCACGAGGAGAAGGAGGAGGAGGAAGCTCCCTTGGAGGCTGAGGGACCACGCTTGGTTCATAGGCTTCGCACCTTACAGGGATCCCCTCTTTATCATAGGTGTCCTCGTAGAACACGGAGAGTCGGGGGGAAGGACCGCAGCACCGATAGCGAGGAGGATAATGGAAAGGATATACATGGCGGGTCTGAACAAAGAGATCTAAACCTCGTCGGAGAAGATGACCTCCGGGACTTCCGCCTCTATTATCCCTTCCTCCCTCCCCCTCTTTAGAAGCTCCCTCACAGCCCTTTTACCTTCCTCACCGCAGTCCAAGGTCCTCCCGTTCACATACATGGAGACGAACTTGTCCGTCCTTTCCTGATCGAGTCCCCTCGCAAAGTCCAGAGCGTAGCTGAGGGCTTCTTTCCTCACATTTAGAGCCTTCTCCACGCTCCTCCTCATCACCCTCTCGACCTTCCTTATGGTCTCAAGTCCAAGATCCCTCCTCACCACGTTGCACCCCAAGGGGAGGGGAAGCCCGGTCTTTTCTTTCCACCACTCACCGAGGTCAACGACCTTCAAAAGACCCCTGTCGTTGTAAGTAAGCTGTCCTTCATGTATGAGAACTCCCGCCTCCGCCTCACCTTTTTCTACAGCTTCAAGCACCCTGTCGAAGGGAAGGAAGATGGGTTCAAAGTCCGGTTCGAAGAGCTTTAAGACGAGGAACGCCGTCGTGAACCTGCCCGGAACGGCCACCCTTTTGCCCTTGAGGTCTATCCTTTCCTTCGCCACAACGACGGGTCCGTATCCTTCACCGAAGCTCCCACCGCTCGGGAGAACGAGGTATTTATCCGCGATATAGGGATACGCGTGAACCGACACGGCGGAGACCTCGTAGCTCCCCTTCATGGCTTCTTCGTTTAATGTTTCTATGTCCAGTAGAATATGCTCCACTTCGAGACCCTCCGTATCGATCAGACCCTTGACCATAGGGTAGAACATGAAGGCGTCGTCCGGATCCGGGCTGTGGGCTACCCTTATCCTCATGGGATCATTGTAGCAGGAGGAAGAGGAGGAGGGAGGTCATAAGACCAGCAGCCACGTCGTCGAGCATAACGCCGAAGGCTCCCGGAAACCTCTCGAAGAGGTTAATCGGGAAGGGCTTTAAGATGTCAAGCACCCTAAACAGGATGAAGGAGGCTAAGGCGGTCTTGGGGCTGAGTTCTACGAGAACGAAGCATGTGAGAAAGCCGACCACCTCGTCCAGAATGACCTCTTCGGGGTCTGGATCTCCTCTCCTCCTTATCACCTCCGTCGTCGCCACGAGACCGACGATAAATAGGGAAAAGATCGTAACGAGGAGCGTCCAGAGGTTGAAGGAAACTATGTAAGCTATACCGAGTCCGACGAGGGTCCCCAAAGTCCCCGGAGCCGGTAACTTCCCGAGATAGAAGAGGGTAGCCACTATCTCGTATAGCATCAGGCTGTCTTTGCGAGCCTCTTCTTGTATCTTTCGAACTCCTCGGGGAACTTCTTCATAGCCTCCCTTATCAACCTCCCGGCTACAGCCCCGAGACCGCATATAGAGGTGGGCTGGATATACTTGTTCACGAAGAGGAAACCCTCCCAGTCCCTCTCCGTCCCCTCCCCTTTGTAGATCCTCCTCAGAAGCTCAGCCTGCTCGTGACAGCCGACCCTGCAAGGGGTGCATTGACCGCAGGTCTCGTGTTCGTAAAACTCAGCTATCTTGAGGCAAGCTTCAACTATGTCGTCCTCTTCGGTAAGAACTATAACGGTTCCCGTCCCTCCGAAGCCGAAAGGTGAGTAATCCATCGGCATATCGAGTTCTTCAGCTGAGAAGCAGTCCAAAGCTCCCGAAAAGACAGCCTTTATCTTCTTGTTCCCGAGCGTCCCCCCCGCATACTTGAATATCACTTCCCTGAGAGTTGTGTTCATCGGAAGCTCGTAGACGCCGGGCTTCTTCACCTTCCCGCTCACGGGAAAGAGCTTCGGACCCGCGTAGTCGCTCGGACCTATGTACCTGTATTCCTCCCACCCGAGGTTTATTATGAAGGGGACGTTGCATATGGTCTCCACGTTGTTTACAACGGTAGGTCTCCCCCAAAGACCCACCTGAACGGGGTAAGGGGGTTTCAGTCTCGGGTGTCCCCTCTTGCCCTCCAAAGACTCTATTAGTGCTGTCTCCTCACCGCAGATGTAAGCCCCCGCTCCCCTCGCTACGTATATCTCCAAGTCGAAGCCCGAACCCAGTATGTTCTTACCCAAAAAGCCCTTCTTCTTAGCCTCCTCTATGGCGTCTTTTAGGATGTAGTATCCTGCCGTATACTCACCCCTTATGTAGATGAAGGCTTCGTTTGCACCTATCGCGTAGGAGGAGATTATTATCCCCTCTATGAGGAGGTGGGGGTCCCTCTCTATGAGTATCCTGTCCTTGAAGGTCCCCGGTTCCGACTCGTCAGCGTTGCAGATGAAGTATCTGGGAGGAGGGTTTTGAACAGCGAACTTCCACTTCTTCCCGGTGGGGAAGCCCGCACCTCCCCTGCCCCTTAAAGTACTTTTGTCCACCCAGTCTATTATCTCCTCGGGGGACATGTTGAGAGCCTTCTCAAGAGCTTGGTAGCCCCCCTCCTTCAGGTAGTCGTCTATATTGTGGACTTTGGGTTTTTTAGCCCTTTTGAGGAGCATGTTTAAAGTAGTCTCAGCGTAAATATTAAGCGTAGCGGGATAGGATCTCATGGAGCTTCTCCTCCCCTTCGAACTTGTAAGTGTCTTCGTTTACCATGAAGACGGGAGCCTCCGAGCAGGCTCCGAGACACTGAACCGGAACTATCTTAAACCTACCGTCGGGAGTTACCTCTCCGGGCTTTATCTTCAAGATCTTCTCGAGAGCTTCGAGTAGCTTTTGCTTCCCAAGAAGATGACACACTATGCTCACGCAGACCCTTATCCTGTATTTTGCGGGCTTTTCCCTGTCGAACATGTCGTAGAAGGCGACCACCTGCTCCACGTGGTTTAGGGGAACGCCGAGAAGTTCAGCCAAGGGCTTTAGAGACTCCTCGGGTATGTAACCGTAGTGGTTTTGTATCTCGTGGAGGCAAAGGAGTATAGCCTGTTCCCTCCTGGGGAAGTAGTTTATGTGGGACCTCAGCTTCTCTAAAAGCCTTTCCTCGAACATGGTTATAAAATTATAGTTTAGATATCGCCCACTTCAGGGTGTCTATAACGTAGCTCATCTCCTCCTCACCTATGACGAGGGGCATCATGAGGACCATAACGTCCCCCAAGGGTCTGAGGAAAACCCCCTTTTCCCAGCACATCCTCGCCACCTTAAAGCCCGTCCTCTCACCGTAGGGGTAAGGTTCTCCGGTTTTTTTGTCCTTCACAAGCTCTATGCCAGCCATGAAGCCGAGCTGTCTGACGTCACCAACGTGGTCGAGTTCCCAGAACTCCTTCAGCCTCTCGGAGAGCAGTTCTATCTTTGGCTTTAGCTTTTCCAAGGTCCTCTCCTCCTCGAAGACCTCTATGTTGGCGAGGGCTACGGCGCAGGCGAGGTTGTTACCGGTATAAGTGTGACCGTGGTAAAAGTGCTTAGCTTCCCCGAACTCGCCTAAGAAAGCCTCGAATATCTCTTCCGTGGTCAGCGTAGCGGCGAGGGGGAGGTAACCTCCCGTGAGACCCTTCCCGAGACACATAAGGTCCGGGGTCACCCCCTCCTGCTCGCAGTAAAACATGGTCCCAGTCCTTCCGAATCCCGTCGCCACCTCGTCGAGTATCAAAAGGACGTTGTATCTTTTCGTTATCTCCCTGACACCCTTCAAAAAGCCTTTAGGGTAAGGGAGCATGCCTGCGGCAGCTTGGATCCCGCTTTCTAAGATCACAGCAACCGTGTCCTCCCTTTCCTTCAAGACTTCTTCAAGCTTCGTAAGTAAGTCTTGAACGCACCTCTCCGAGAGACCTCCGTATTCCTTTTTGCAGTAAAGGTAAGGGGAGGGGAGCCTTACCGTTTCAAATAGTAAATCTCTGTAGGTCCCGTGGAATAGGTCTATACCGCCTACGCTCACAGCACCTATCGTGTCACCGTGGTAGGCGTTGGAGAGCGTTATAAAAAGTTTCCTCTTCTCACCCTTGTTCCTCCAGTAGTGGTATGCGAGCTTTATGGCTATCTCAACAGCCTCAGCCCCGTCTTCCGAGTAGAAGACCTTTGTCAGTCCTTTCGGGGTTATATCGACGAGCTTCTTCGCAAGTAATATAGCCGGGACGTTAGAGCTTCCGAGGGTCGTGGTGTGGGCTACCTTTTTCAGCTGCTCCTCTATAGCCTTGTTCAGCTTCGGGTGGTTGTGACCGTGGACGTTGCACCAGAGGGAGGAGATGGCGTCTATATATTTTCTTCCCTTAACGTCGTAAAGGTAAACACCCTCACCTCTTTCGAAGATTATGTTCTCCTCTTCCCTGTATACCTTCATCTGGGTGAAGGGGTGCCAGAAGAACTCCTTGTCCCACCTCTCTAAGATTTCGGGGCTTACCTCCATAGTGAGGTAATTTTACACCTCAGCGGGGTCTCAGGCTAACGTCTCCCGCAACTATTTTTTTTATACCCTCCGATGTCCGAAGTAGGAGCCACCCCTCCCCGTCAACACCGAGGAGTATACCCGCAACGGGCTTTTCGGATAGGACGACCACCTCCTCACCTTTGAAGAGCAGCTTCTCCTCCACCCTCTCCTTGAAAGGTAGGAAGCCCTCCCTCGAGAAGAGTTCTAAATTTTCCCGAGACCTTCCGAGGACCCTCATTAGGACTTCTTTTCTTTCGAAGTTTTTCCCTGAGGCGAGGAACATGGAGGTTGCGGTCTCTCTGATCTCTTCGGGAAAGGAACTCTGGTTCACGTTCACACCGACTCCAACGACCACCTTATCCCCCGACCTCTCCACGAGGACCCCTGAGACCTTCTTTCCTTTCAGGTAGACGTCGTTCGGCCACTTTACCGTAGTCGGAAGACCGAAGCTGTCCAAGGCTTCCGAGACGGAAAGACCGACCACCAAAGGTATCTGAAGGACCTCCCTAAAATTTTTTGCGGAAAGGACGAAACTAAAATACAGGCCTCCCTCCTGGGACTCCCACCTCCTTCCTTTTCTCCCTTTTCCCCTTTTTTGAACGTCAGCGACCACAACGGTCCCCTCCGGGTAGCTACCCCTCTTTAGGACCTCTTGGGTCGAGTCCGTCTCCCTTAGCCAAACCATGTGGTCGAAGCCAACCATATCAGTGTCTGAAATGCCTCGTTCCCGTGAAGACCATGGCTATTTTGTGCTGGTCCGCCGCTTCGATCACCTCCTTGTCCCTTATGGAGCCTCCCGGCTGGATTATAGCTGTTATACCAGCCTCCTTGCAAAGGTCCACGCTGTCCCTGAAGGGAAAGAAGGCTTCGGAAGCCAAAACGGAACCTCTGAGATCAAACCCGTATCTTTCAGCCCTGCTTATCGCGCACCTTACGCTGTCCACCCTCGACACGTTCCCGGAACCTATACCCAAAGTCCTTCCGCCCTTCGCTATCACAACCCCGTTCGACCTCACATACTTGCACACCTTCCAAGCGAAGATGAGGTCCTTCATCTCCTCTTCCGTGGGTTTTCTCTTCGTTACAACTTCGAGCTTCTCAAAGAGCTTCGTATCCTCCTCCTGAATGAGGAAACCCCCGCTCACCCTCCTGACCTCGAAGGAGTGTCCGAGACCTAAAAACCTAACTACCCTCAGGTTCTTTCTCTTTGAAAGCACCCTGAGTGCCTCCTCCTCGAATTCGGGGGCGACGACCACCTCTAAGAACATGGAAGTTATCTCCTCCGCCAGCTCTTTGGTCACCGTATCGTTAAAAGCTACCACCCCTCCGAAGGCGGACTCGGGATCTGACTCCTTAGCTCTTTTGAAGGCTTCGAGGAGATCCCTCCCGACCGCCACACCGCAAGGACTCATGTGCTTTACGATAACACATACGGGTTCGTTGGGAAACTCCAAAGCTACCCTCACGGCGGAGTCGGCGTCTAAGTAGTTGTTGTAGGACATCTCCTTCCCTTGCAAAATTTCAGCCTTGGCTATCCCTATCTCCTCAAAAGGATCTCCGAAGAGGAAACCCCTCTGGTGCGGGTTCTCCCCGTATCTCAGCTCTTTGATCAGCTTCATCGGGACGGTCTTTTCCTTCTCCGTCTCCTCTATATCGAAGTGGGACTTCAGGAAGTTGGCTATGACCGAGTCGTAGTAGGCGGTGTGGTTGAAAGCCTTCCAAGCGAGGAAAGCCCTGTCCTTCTCCGAGAGGCTCCCTTCCTTTAACTTCCTCGCAACCCACCCGTAGTCCTCCGGGTCCACGACCACCGTTACCCTGAAGTAGTTCTTAGCCCCAGCTCTTATAAGAGCCGGACCACCTACGTCAACGAACTCCATAAGTTCTTTGATCTCGAGATCCTTCTTCATCATCTCCTCGAAGGGGTATAGGTTCACCACGACGAAGTCGATGGGGAGTATACCTGCCTCCTCTATATCCTTCTTGTCCTCTTCTTTCCAGTCCCTGAAGAGGATACCTCCGTGTATCGCAGGGTGGAGGCTCTTCACCCTTCCCCCTAAGATCTCGGGAAAGCCGGTGACCTTTGAAATTTCTTTTACTTCTATTCCTTTTTCTTTTAGATACCTCGCGGTTCCTCCCGTTGAGAGTATCTCGTAGCCGATCTCTTGAAGGGCTTTCGCTATCTCCTCTACACCCTCCTTGTAGT
>WFYM01000028.1 GCA_015490115.1 Aquificaceae bacterium | reverse complement strand
GTGAGGATAGGTTTTGAGGTCAGCTTCCCGAAGAGGGAGATATCCAAGATAAGAAAATATGTAATTGAGAGGCAAAAGGAGATAGTGAGAGCTTTGAGGATGGTCCGATGAGGCTCTCCCTTCGCATAGCATTAAGATACCTCCTCTCCGTCAGGGGAAGCACCCTTTTGATAACGCTGATCTCCTTCTTCGGAGTATTCCTCAGCGTCTCCGCTATACTTCTTACCCTCGGAGTTTTTACGGGCTTTCAGGATTCCCTGAAGGAGAAGATACTCTCAAGCACGCCCCACATAATAGTCAGCTCCTCGGGTTCCGAAGACCTCACGGACTTCAGAAGGAGGATAGAGAACATACCGGAGGTGGTCGAGGTCCTCCCCTTTACCCTTTACAACGCCATACTCGTCAAGGAGGACAAGGTCCAGCCCGTTACCGTAAAGGCTGTGGACTACAGGGAAAGAGCCTTCAAGGACATAGTAGGGTCCCAGCTCGTGAGCGGTGAGCTTGAGGATCTCGTCGTAGGAAAGGGGATAGCTGAGGTTCTCGGCGTCTTCGTAGGTGACAGGGTTATTCTCGTCTCGCCTATGGGTGTAAGGACGCCGACAGGCTTCATACCGAAGACGAAGGAGGTGAAGGTTGGGGGTGTGTTCAAAACGGGTTCCTACGACAGGGATTTTGTAATCGTTTACATGAAGCAGGGGGAGGCGAGGAGGTTCTTCAGGAGGGGCTTTAGCTTCGAAGGTCTTGAAGTTTACATAAGGGACCCATACAGGGCGCAGGAGGTGAAGGAGGAGATACTGAGAACTTTGGGAAAGAAAGGTTTTTTGGTGAGGTCTTGGATAGATCTGAACAGACCCCTCTTTAACGCCCTCCAGCTCGAGAAGCTCGCCCTCTTTATGATATTGCTCCTTATGGTTCTCGTCGCCTCATTTAACATAACGAGCCTTCTGTTTGTAAAGGGGAGGGAGAAGGTGAGGGACGTTGCGGTCCTCAAAACTTTCGGCATGAGTAGTTCGGACGTCCTCAGGATATTCCTACTCGTCGGTATGACGATAGGGATCGTAGGTGCTGTCCTCGGCATGGCTTTCTCCTTCGGTGTAGCCTATCTTGTGAACGAATACAAGCTGATAAGGGTCCCTGAAGAAGTTTACATGATGAGTTACATACCCGTCCACATAAAGGTGACGGATCTTGTAGCTGTCTTTTTGGGAACGCTCTTCCTTTCATTCCTCTCCTCGCTAATACCCGCCGTCAAAGCCTCTCAGGAGAACGTGGTGAGGGTCCTCAGGAATGAGTGAGGTGGTAAGGACGGAAAACCTCTGGAAAGTTTACCCAGACGGGACGAGGGCTTTGAGGGGCGTGAACATCACCGTAAAGAGGGGAGAGTTCGTAGGGATCATGGGACCTTCCGGTTCCGGAAAAAGCACATTACTTCACCTGATCGGGGGTCTCGACAGACCGACAAAAGGGGAGGTTGTCCTCTTCGGGAGGAGGCTGAGCTTAATGGACGAAGATGAGCTTGCGGAGTTCAGAAAAGGTAAGGTAGCCTACATATTCCAGTTTTACTATCTGCTTGAGGACTTCAACGTCCTCGAGAATCTCCTGATCGTTGCGGAGATGGCGGGTATAAAGAGGGCGGAGGAGAAGGCGAAGAGAATTTTGGAGTTCCTCAGGCTCTCCCACAGGTTAAAGCACAAACCCAACCAGCTCTCCGGAGGTGAACAGCAGAGGGTAGCTATAGGGAGGGCTTTGATACTGGACCCGGTTCTCATCCTTGCGGACGAGCCTACGGGAAATCTGGACATGGAGGAGGGGATCAGGATCTTCGAGGTTTTCAAGAACCTGAACGAAGCGAAGGGCATAACTTTCCTCGTCGCCACCCACAATTTGGAGCTAAAGAGATTCTTCAACAGGGTTATAAACTTGAGGGACGGTGAGGTGGTTTAGATTATCCCCTTCTCGGCGAGATACCTCTCGCACTCGAGTGCTGCCATACACCCGAAGGCTGAAGCTGTGACAGCCTGCCTGAACCTGCTGTCGTGGACGTCTCCCGCCGCGAAGACCCCCTCCACCGAGGTCTTCACAAAGTCGTGGACCTTCACGTAGCCCCTCTCGTCCAGCTCGAGCTGACCCTCAAATATGGAGGTGTTAGGTTCGTGTCCTATGGCTATGAAGACGCCCTCGCAGGGGATCTCCTTTC
>WFYM01000027.1 GCA_015490115.1 Aquificaceae bacterium | reverse complement strand
TCTGCATCAGGAGAGGGATCGAGTCCGCTCTTGAGATGTCTTCGGATTTGCTCTCGATACGCTCTATAGCCTCTTTGAGTTCTTTCCCCTTCCTTCTGTAATACTGGAGGTTCTTGAGCATGTTGTTTACCGCACCTATCACGAAGCTCTTTGCAAGGTAGAGGCGTTTTTCCGTATCGAGGTAGTGCTGGGCCTGTTTGAGGGTTATGTATCCTGAGTTCAGGACCTCACGGGGGTAGAAGCTTCCTATGTAGTATCCGTAGTGGTTGAAGAAGTGAAGGGGTATCTGGTTCTTAGTGAGGAACTCCAAAGCTCTTTTGTTCAGATCGAGCTCTCCGAAGACCTTTATCTCGGAGACTGAGTTTACGGGTATGACCCTCCTGCCCTCTTGGGTCTCCAAGGAGAGGGTGTTCTCCCTTCTTTCGAGCCTTCCACTGGAAAATATATACAAAGGCTTCCTCATGCCCAGCACATAATTCTGTAGGCGCACCTTTTGCAGTATGGGATCTTCACCGCCGAAGGCGGTCTTTCCATGCTGAGAATTCTTTGAATATCCTCTATGGCTCTCTCGAGCTCCTCCTCGATCTCCGAGGTGAGTGAAACCTTAATACGCCTTCGCTCTTCTGGGATAAGTAATAGGCCTTCCATGGGAACACCCTTTTCCTTCTTCATGTAGTATAGGTAGAAGGCCACCTGCATCTTGGCGCTCTCGAGGTATCTGGAGCTTTTCTTTATCTCCCCTATCACCTTTCTTCCTGGGAGGATGTCTATCTTTATGGTGTTGTCTATTGTCAGCTCCCGTTTTCTTCTGCGGTAGAAGATCTCGTGGATGTGCCTTCCGAGGGCTATGTAGTCGTTTTCCTGCTCGGGCTCTATCCCGTGTCCGATGAGCCAGACCTCCCTCTTGCATATGTAGTAATACCAGATGAGGGTTCCACCTATGGTTATCTCCTGCATGCGATCTCAACACCTGCTACCTTCTCAATGTCCTCCGGGGGGATCGTTGTCTGCCTGAGAATGCAGGGTTTCTCCTTTGAGAAGTCCACTATGGTGGTGGGTTCTTTTCTTGAGCTTTTGGGGCCGAGGAGGAAGACACTGACCAGATCTCTGAATCTATCGAGAGCCTCCTCAGGATCGGTTACGGGCCTCTCGCCCGAAAGGTTTGCGGAGGTAACGCAGATGGGAAAGTCTGCTATATCGCTCATCCTCGGAGCCACCTCGTCCATGCACACGAGGTTCACGGACTCAAGGCCCGAGTTCACGTAGTCGGGGATGGTCTCCCTCTTCGGAAGGATAAGCCCTAAGTTGCCGGGCCAGAACGTCTCTATGAGTCTCAGCACAGCCTGTTCCCATCTCTTCGGAATGTGGGCCCATTTTGTGAAGTTGGAAGGCGTTGAGAGCACGTTCAGGGGTTTGTTCCTGCTCCTTCTCTTTATCTGGTATATCCTGTCCACCGCTTCCTTTATGTATCCGTTCCCCGCAAGGCCGTAAACGGACTCGGAGTAAAAGAGAACAACCTCTCCCTCCTCAAGGTATCTCACCGCCTTCCTTACGTCCCCCTCCTCGAGGGCGTTCAGGATGACAGCTTCCATACGCTTTATATCCTATCACACGCCTATGAAGCTTCCGCCTTCGCTAATAAACCCCGTCTCAGGATCGTAGTATCTGTCTATATCCTCCCTGCTGACTATAAAGATCTTCAGATCCTCGTCTACGGGAGGCTGGTTCTTCCTCAGGTCCACGGACACTACAAACCTGTAAAATTCGGGCTTTATCTTCTCAAACTCTTCCTTTGCTTTGAACACGTCTATCTTTTTTGATCTCAGGTCCTTGATTATACCTTTGGCTCTTTCCCAGACCTCCACCGCCTCCTCGTTCAGCTGGATAAAGACGTCCTTCCTGTAGGGCTGATCCTCTATCAGGGTGAACTTGCTTATGGAGACGCTCTCCTCGTCTGAGGTAAATCTGAAGCACTTCACAGCTTCGAGGATCTCCTCGGATCTATCTCTGCTCGTCTTCTCCCAAACCTTCCTGAAGTATTCCTCTATAAGAAGGGTGAATTCCTTCTCGGAGAGGATCTT
>WFYM01000026.1 GCA_015490115.1 Aquificaceae bacterium | reverse complement strand
CCTCGGTAGGTGCTGCAACCCCGTTCCCGGCGACGAGGTATACGGTGTCGTGACGAGGGGAAAGGGCATAGTCCTACACGAGAAGAACTGCTCAAATTTGAAGTATCTCATGGAGAACTTTCCCGAAAAGGTCCTAAAGGTCAGGTGGAGGCCCTCCGGCAAGTTCAAGACGAAGATAAGGGTGAAGGCAAAGGACAGGATAGGTATACTCTCGGAGATAACGAGCAAGATAGCGGAGAAGGACTCGAACATATGGGAGGCTGTGACTAAGACGACGGGTGAGGAGGCGGTCATGGAGTTCACCATAGACGTGACGGACAAGAAGCACCTCCTCAGCATAATGGGTGCTATAAAGAGGGTGGAGGGGGTGGAGGGTTGCGTCAGGGTTTACTCCTGATCGTGAAGAGAAGCACACCCTCCTTCCCGTAAGGTATCTCAGCCAAGATCTTACCTTCAGGCGAGATAACAGCGGAGGGTCCCGTGTTGTTTACCCAGATGAGGAACCTCCTGTTTTCCGCAGCCCTTACCCTCGCCTGCCTGAGGTGTTGAAAGGTCCCGTCCGAGTCCCTGAACCAACCGTCGTTCGTAAGGACAGCTATGATGTCGGAACACCTTGCGAGCTTTCTCACTAAGGAAAAGTAGGAGACCTCGAAGCATATGGGCGTCGCCACCCTGAGGTCTTCGATGTCCACGCAGTCAAGATCCTCCCCCGGTGTGTAGTCCACACCGCCTATGGCACCGAATATGTCCTTGACAAAACCGAAGGGGAAGGGGACGTATTCTCCGAAGGGAAGGAGCCTAACCTTGTCGTAAAAGTCGATAACGTCCCCGCCGCTTATAGCAAATACCGAGTTGTAGGGTCTTATAAAGGAGCCGTCCGTCCTCACATCCACGAGTCCAACCAGAATAGGTGCTTTTTTTGAAGCTTCGAGAAGTTTCCTCCCCTTCTCGTAGAGGTCTCCTGCGAAAAAGGGGAAGGCGGATTCCGGAAAGATTATGAGGTCCGGATTTTTTGAGACCGCTTCGTCAAGGAGCCTCCAGAGCCTCGGAAGCTCCCCGAGGAAGAGGTCTTTTCTTAGCTTTACATCTTCGGGAACGTTTGTCTGGACTATTGCCACCTTGAAGTCCCTCTTCGGGGTTCGGACCTCCCTCTCAACGAACGGAAGGGGTAGAAGGAAGAGGAGAAGGTAGAGGAGGGCGTATCTTGGCTTTTTCAAAAGGTGAGGGCTTAGCGATATATACCAGAGGAGAAGGGTCCCGAGGTAAACACCCCCGGCTGAGAGGTAGTCTCTAAGAAGCGGGATGTTTACAGCATGCTCCCCTATAAGGACCCAAGGGAAGCCGCCGTAGGGGAAGTGGGACCTCATTATCTCCGCAAAGGTCCACACGGGAGGGAGGAGGACTACTTTGAAGCCTGAAAGCTTCCACAGGAAGTGTGTAAGGGAAAACTGGTAAAGTGTGAGGAGAAGGGAAAGGGAAGCTATTAGGAGGATCGCTACGATCGGGTTGACACCCCCGTAGTCCACCATGGCTATCCTGATCCAGAGGAGGGAGCTGAAGAAAAAAGAAAGACCTCCCAAGAACCAGCCGAAGGCTGACCTCGAAGAGGTGAGGAGAAAGAGGGCCGGGAAGGTAAGGAGCCAGAGGTCATACTTGGAAAAAGCGAGGTAGAGCATAAGCCCTGAGATTACCGGATACCCTATCTCCTTAAGTCTTTCGCCAAGCATAGCAAAAAGAGGAGACCTCCTGCGAGGGCGCTGAGGTATTGGCTCAGGAACCTCCAGATAAGCACGAAGAGACCAAGCTCGTGGGGTCTTAGGTAGCTTTCGAAAACGAAGAGTCCCCCTATCTCACCTACACCGCTTCCCCCCGGCGTCGGACTCACGAAGAGGGCGTAGAGGAGGGCTATCTGGTCTCCCAATACCCTCCCAAGTTCCACCTCCTTTCCGAAGGAGAGGAGAAGAACAGGTGCGAAGAGGAGGAAGGTAAGGTAGAGGGAGAAGCTGGCGAGCAGGGAAAAGACCAGATACCTCCTTCTCCTGTAGGTGAAGACCTTTACGTATGTCCAGTATCTCCTTAGGGAGCTTCCGGACCTTCTGAGGAGGGGGTAGATGAGGACCGAGGAGAGGGTAAGGAGGATCAGGACTTTTAGGGTAGTGGACCCGTAGTTAGTAAGAAGGAAGGGAAGGGCTACGAGGAAGAAGACTCCCCCCGAGACCGCCTTCATGGTAACCACGCTCATGACCCTTTGGATCCCCTCCCTCTTCCTGAGGAGCATGTATACGGAGGCAAGCTCCCCTCCCAAGTGTGCCGGCGTTACCGTAGCTCCGAAGGTGTTGACGAGGGACATTACGTAGCCGTAAAGGAAGGAATACCTTATCCCGACAGCCCTCGAGAGTATGAAGAGCCTCACGTTGTCGAAGGTGTGGTAGAGGAAGAGGAGGAAAAGTCCGAGGAAAAGGTATTTCCTCTTCAGGGAGAGTATTGCTTGAAAGGTCTCCTTCGAAAAGGTCTTGAAGACTATATATGAGAAGCTCGCAAAGAGCAGGAGGGAGAGGATCAGGGTCCCGTAGAGGAAGGTCCTCCTCATCAGAGTTCTCTTACCGCCTCCTCGATCCTGAGGAGAGCCTCCTCTATGACCTCCTCCGTGTGGGCTACGCTCACGAACCAAGCCTCGAACTGGGAAGGAGGGATGAGGACACCTTTATTCAGGAGGGACCTGAAGAACCTCCCGAAGACTTCCGTGTCCGAGGTCTTCGCAGTTTCGAAGTCCTTCACCTTCTCTTCTGTGAAGAAGACGGTCATCATGGAACCCACCCTGTTTACGGTGTGAGGCACTCCTTTCTCGGAAAGTATACGGGAGACACCTTCAGCGAGGGTTTTTGTCCTTTCGTCGAGTTCAGCGTAAGGATCTTTCTCTTTCAGGAACTTCAAGGTGGCGAGTCCCGAAGCCATGGCTACGGGGTTGCCAGAAAGGGTCCCAGCCTGATAGACGGGACCTTCAGGAGCTACCTTGGACATTATCTCCTCCCTTCCCCCGTATGCACCGACGGGCATACCACCGCCCAAGACCTTACCGAGGCAGGTGAGGTCCGGTGAGACGCCAAAGAGTTCCTGAGCGCCACCGAAGGAGAGCCTAAAGCCCGTTATAACTTCATCGAATATGAGTAGGGAGCCGTGCTTTGATGTTATGTCCCTCAGGAACTCGAGGAAACCCTCCTCAGGAGGGACTACGCCCATGTTCCCGGCTACAGGCTCCACGATCACGCAGGCTATCTCCTCTCCGTATCTCGAAAAAGCCTCCTTCACAGCCTCTTTGTCGTTGAAGGGGACAACTATGGTGAGCTTGGCTATCTCTTCAGGGATCCCCGGCGTCCCCGGTATTCCGAAGGTGGCTACACCCGAGCCTGCGCTCACTAAGAGGCTGTCGTAGTGTCCGTGGTAGCAACCCTCGAACTTGAGGACGTATCTCCTTCCCGTGAAGCCCCTCGCGAGCCTCACGGCGGACATGGTAGCTTCCGTTCCGGAATTTACGAACCTCACCTTATCGACGGAGGGGACACCTTCCACTACAAGCTCCGCTATCTCCACCTCGTAAGGGTTCGTGAGACCGAAGGAGAGTCCCTTTTCCGTAGCTTCCTTCACAGCTTTTATGACTTCGGGGTGGGAGTGACCGAGTATGAGGGGACCCCAAGAGGAGAGGAAGTCTATGTATTCCTTTCCGTCCGCGTCCCAGACCTTCGGTCCCTCCCCCCTCACGAGGACAATAGGTTCACAGCCGACAGCTTTAAAAGCCCTCACCGGGCTGTTCACACCGCCCGGAAGGAACTTCCTTGCTCTCCCGAAGATCTCCCTGTTTCCCATGCAAAAATTATAAACTCAAGGGGAGGGACCGTATAATTATTGGAGATGGTAGTGTTAGCACTGTTGATAGTGGGAGGGGTTCTGCTTTCAGGTTGCACCCCCAAGGTGAAGGAGGTGGTCCTCGGGAAGGGGGAGGTCAGGGTAGTAAAGAGGGGAAGCCCTATCTTTACGGCGGAGGAGAGATCCTTTCTGAGAAGGGAAGCAAAGAGGCTCGGCATAAGCGTCCCGAAGAGGGAGGAGATAGAGAGGGAACTCAGGGAACTTCTGAAGAACAAAAGGAGCCTCGAGACAGCCCTCAGAAGAGCCAACCTCTACATACCCTACATAAAGCCCATCTTCAGGGAACTCGGTCTCCCGGAGGAGCTTTCCCTCCTTCCCATGGTGGAGAGCATGTTCAACCCCTTCGCGGTTTCGAGATCGGGAGCCGGTGGCATATGGCAGCTTATGCCGGAGACCGCGAGGAGATACGGTCTCAAGGTAAACGGTGAGGTGGACGAGAGGTTCGACCTCATAAAGGCTACGAGAGCTGCGGGTATGTACCTCAGGGATCTTTACAGGGAGTTCGGGAGGTGGGACCTTGCGATAGCAGCCTACAACTGCGGTGAGGGTTGCGTAAGGAGAAGGTCGAGGGGAGACTTCTGGAGTTCCAAAGATCTCCTACCGGACCAGACGAGGAGGTTCGTCCCCAAGTTCTTTGCAGTTCTCCTCGTTGCGAGGTCTCCCGAAAGATACGGTCTGAGGGTCAGGATGGACTCCCTCAGGATAGAGAACCTCAAAGTGAGAAAAAGGACGAAGGTAAGGGAGATACTCGTGAGCAAAGGTCTGAGGGAAAGCACCTTCAGGGATCTCAACCCCCACATAAGGGGGGATTTCATACCGGCTGGCTCTTACGTTTACCTACCCAAAAGGCTCCCGACATATACGGAGTTCGGTGTAGACGAGGTGGTTATCCTTGAGAACGGGGCGAGGGTCTATATTAAAGATTGATGGACTGCTTCATACTCGCAGGAGGGGAGAGCAGAAGGTTCGGGGAGGACAAGATCCTGTTCAAGATAGGTAAAAAAAGAACCGTGGACTATGTGATAGAGACGGCAAAAAAGGTGTGCGATAGGGTCGCCCTCGTTGTAAAGGACAAGGAAAAGTTCAAGGACTTAGGGGTTGAGGTCTTCGAAGACCTCCTGCCAGAGAGGTCTCCCATCGTCGGCATACTCACAGCCCTCAAAGTCTCCGAGAGTCCGAAGGTCCTCGTCTTGGGAGGAGACATGCCCCTCGTAAAGGAGGAGGTCTTGAGGATCTTGGTCAGGGAGTTCGAGGAACCCGTTACCCTCTTTAAGGTAAACGGGAAGCTCCAGACGCTCCTTGGCGTCTACTCGAAGGGAGTAGCGAACCTTATGGAAGACTACGTAAGGAAAGGTGGAAGGAGCATTGTAGGTTTCCTCGAGAGTATAAGCTTCAAAACCTTGGACGAGAAAAGGCTAAAAGATGCGGACCCCGAACTCCTCTCCTTTACAAACCTGAACACGAAGAAGGACCTGAAGGTAGTTTTGGAGAGGCTGTCATGGACCTGAGGAGGATCCTGAGGATAAAGAAGATAGAGGAGAAGGAAAGGGCGAGGAGGATAAAGGAGATAGAGGAGAAGATAAGGTCACTCCAGCTCGACAAGAAAAGGTATGAGGAGGAGCTGAAGGACTGTCAGGAGAAGATAACGAGTGCGGGAGACGCCCTCAGGTTGATATTCAAGCAAAAGGCTTTCGTGAGCAGGATAAACGAGATAGAAAAGAAGGTAAGGGACCTCGAGAGCAAGAAAGAAAAAGAGTCGGAAGACCTGAAGGAGGTAAAAAGGGAGGAGAAAGCGGTCAGCATCTTGAAAGAAAAGGTCTCATACGAAGAGTATGCCAAAGCTCTAAAGAGAGAGTTCTTGCAGCTCGGACTCTTGCACCTCCTGAAAAACGGTCTCAAACTCCTCCTCCTGATCGCAACCCTCTCCTTTTCCCAGAGTGCGGTTCAGGAGAAGCTAAAAGAGATGGAGCTTGAAAAGAGGGAGGAGAGGCTGAAGGAGGTGGAAAGGGTAATAGAGGAGAAGCTGAGGAAGCTGATAGAGGAAAGGAAGAAGCTCGAAGCCCTGAAGAAGAGACCCCTCACGGAGGAGGAGGAGAAGGAGGTGAAGAAGCTGATAAGGATAGTCAGCAAGACACCCTCCGACGAAGCAGGGGCTATCTTGAACGAGGTGAGTCCGAGGATAGCTGCCGAGATCCTGATAAGGCTCAAAGACCGCCAAGCGGGTCAGATACTGGCTTCTATGGATCCCAAAAAAGCTGCGAAGGTTACCGAGATAATAATGAGCTGGAGGAAGAATGCGAAGAAGAGATAGGATCTCGCCCTTCATCGTCATGGACGTCCTCTCCGAAGCGAGAAAGTATGAAGACGTAATCCACTTGGAGATAGGGGAACCGGATCTGGACCCCCCTCCTAAGGTCCTCGAAGCCCTCGAGAGAGCTGTGAAGGAAAGAAGATACTTCTACACTCCGGCCCTCGGCATACCTGAACTCAGGGAGAGGATAGCCCAGTTTTACAAGGAAAAATACGGTGTTGAGGTCTCTCCGGAGAGGGTCGTCGTCACGACGGGGACCTCGGGAGCCTTCCTCGTCGCCTACGCTATCCTCTTGGAGGCCGGGGAGAAGGTAGCAATAGCCGACCCTTCCTACCCTTGCTACAGGAACTTCGCCCACCTCTTAGAGATCTTCCCGGAGCTGATACCCGTCTCCAAAGAGACCAACTACGAGATAAGACCCGAGATGCTAAGAGGCAAAAAGGTAAAGGCTGTCCACATATCCTCGCCCGCCAACCCCACCGGGACCCTATATTCGGAGGAGACGTTGAGGGAGCTTTCGGACTTTTGCGAGAGGGAAGGTGTATATTTGATTTCGGACGAGATATACCACGGTCTCGTCTACGAAGGGAGGGAGAGGACAGCCCTCGAGTTCACGGAAAGGGCTGTTGTCATAAACGGCTTTTCCAAATCCTTCTGCATGCCGGGTTTCAGGATAGGTTGGATGGTCCTCCCCAAGGAACTCGTGAGATACGCCGAAGTCGTGATCCAAAACGTCTTCATATCCGCACCCACCTTAAGCCAGTTCGCAGCCCTCGAAGCCTTCGACTACGAATACCTCGAGAAGGTAAGGTCCACCTTCGCGGAGAGGAGGAGGGTCCTCTACGAGGGTCTGAAAGACTTATTCGAGATAGACGCCCTACCGAGGGGAGCCTTCTACCTTTGGGTGAAGATAAGCAGGTATTCGAAGGACTCTTTTGAGTTCGCGAAGAAGCTCCTAAAGGAAGCACGCGTAGCTGTCACTCCGGGTATTGACTTTGGAAAAAACAGGACTTCCGAGTATATAAGGTTCGCCTACACGAGGGAAAAGGAGGAGCTAAGGGAGGCGGTCGGGAGGATAGAGGAGTTCTTGAGGGACAACTTTCCCGGCGAGTTCGAGTAAGAGGCTGAGGGGAGGTCTCCTCGAGAAGGCTCTGAGGAAAAGCTCCCTGTAAGTTTTACCGCTTTTTTCCCTCCTCATCCTCTTCTCGAGTCCGGGGGAGAGAACCCTCAGTGCGTCCGAGAAGATATCGTGGGCAACTTCCGGTCCCTCCTCCCTTATAAGGGCTGATCCGAAAACCCTGATGAGAAAGTGTAGCCTGAGGTGGTAGCGGGAGAGTCTAAGCTCGTCTTCGACGGGAAGGTAAGGGAAAGCCTCCAAGACCGCCCTCGCAAACATACCTCTCCCGAAACCTTTGAACACCTTACCCTCCTTGTCTTTATAAGTTTTGGTTCTTGATACTCCGCAGGAAGGGGACTTGGACTTCAGCAAGAAGCCGTCTACCTCTTTTAAGCTTCCGAGGAAGCTCCTCGAGAGCTCCTCCATCTTTTGTGTTAGGTCGAGACTGGTTGAGGGCTGGTGCAGTCCCCCCTCCCAGACGATCACCTTCTCCCTCGGGACACCGAAACCTATACCGACTTCCGGACATACCTTCACAGGCTCCGAGAAATTAAGGAGCTTCAAGGTAAAGGGTGTCTCAGCAGACCCTCCGTCGTATCTTACAGCCTCACCGGTGAGACAGGAACTAAAGACTATCTTAGGTCTCATCCTTGAGTGCTTCCAAGACTATGGTCTTTAGAGCTTCCACGAAAGCAGGGTCGCTCCTGAGCGTCGGGACCCTGACGAACTCTTCTATCCCGAGTTCTTCCGCGAACTTCCTCATCTGGACGTCGAGTTCGTAGAGGGTCTCCGAGTGTTCGTTAACAAAGGAGACCGGTATTAAAGCTACCTTCCTTACACCTTTTTGGGCTACGTCCCTTAACACCTCCTCCAAGAAGGGTCCTATCCACTTCACAGGTCCCACCCTGCTCTGGTATCCGAGGGCATAAGGTCTCCCGGGGAAGTGTTCCATTATGAGCCTTACCGTCTCCTCCGTTTGGTCTTTGTATGGGTCTCCCTCCTTTACGACGTATTCGGGCAGGCTGTGGGCTGTGAAGAGGAGGAAGTGGTCTTCTGGGACGGTTCTTTTTATGTTCTCCACCATAGCCCTTATGTAGAGGGGGTGGTTGTGGTAGCTTATGACCCTCAAAACAGGGACCCTCGGGTAGTCACCTCTCATGTATACCCTCTCGAACTCGGAGAAAGAGGAACCGGTCGTCGTCCTGCTGAACTGGGGGTAGAGGGGAAGGAGAACTATTCTCCCTATATCCTCCTGAAAGAGCTTCTCCAGGGCTTCTTCCGTGAACGGGTGCCAGTATCTCATCGCTACTACAACCTTGAATGCGTCCCCCAGCTTTTCTTGGAGCTTTCCGGCAAGATCTTCAGCCTGCTCCCTCTGGGGAGACTTCCCTCCCATGTGTTCGTAGTAGTGTCTCGTCTTTTTAGCTCTTACGACCGATATGAGCCAAGCGAGGGGTTTCCTTATGGGCAAGGGGACCCTTAAGATCTCGGGGTCCGAGAAGAGGTTGTAGAGAAAAGGCTGAACAGCTTCCAAGCT
>WFYM01000025.1 GCA_015490115.1 Aquificaceae bacterium | reverse complement strand
CCCTAAAAAAGTGGAGGGATTGCGACAGGACGTTGTGGTAGTGTCCATTCTCCTCGTTCTTGAGTTGCAATGCCCTGAAAAAGTGGAGGGATTACGACTAAAGGGCATCGTCCTTAGACAAGAGAACATTTATCTTGTCGCAACGTCCTAAAAAGTGGAGGGATTGTGACCCTGTGACTATAAGAAGCCTGAGGTCCTCGGGAGTCTCCGTTGATTTAGTTCCTCGGTTGAGGTAACTTATAAGGAGCTATGTTCGAAAGGGCTAAGGGTGTAATTAAAAAAGTAACCCTCGAAGTCATCTATGAAGCCGTCGAAGAGAGGAGCAAGGAGATTAAGGAAAAGATCGACAAGCTCGAAGAAAGGATGGAAAAGCTAGAAAGAAAGCAAGAAGAAGACTTCAGATATCTCAACCAAAGAATTGACCAGACTAACCAAAGAATTGACCAGCTAAGCCAAAAATTGGATGAGCAGATAGGGCAGGTAAGACAGGAGATGGGACAAATAAGACAAGAAATGGGACAGATAAGACAAGAAATATCAAGACTTGACCAAAAAATAGACGAACAGGTAGGACAGCTGAAAACGGAAATGAACCAACTCCGTCAAGAAATAACTCAGATAAACCATAGGATAGACACCGTCATTCAGATGCTTTCGGAAATTTTGAGGAGGTAAGAATATTACTCATGCCCGTTCTTTTGAGTGTCAGCTTCGTTCCCGAAAAGGAGATCCAATCCTCCGACTTGACACCTGACAGGATCCACGCCCTCTTCTTTTCGCTCCTCAGAAGCGACCTTGCAAAGGAGCTTCACAGACCTTCACGTATAAAGCCTTTTTGCCTCTGGTTTTCCCCCTTCTTCGGACCGGAAAAGAAGTTGAGTAAGTTCCGTATGGAGATCTCCTTTTTGAAGGAAGATCTCTTCCCGAAGTTCCTCTCTTCGTTCCTGCTTGAGGATAGCCGGCTGAAGCTCGGTGAGATCGGACTGAAGAAAATTAAAAGACCTCACATTTCCGAAGAGAACATCCTCTCCTACAGAAAAATATACGAGGAGGCACCCGAAGAAAAAACCATAGTGATGGACTTCCTCACACCCACCTGTTTCAAAAAGGGTTCCGCAGACTACCCTCTCCCCGACCCTTTCCTCGTCTTCAAAAGCCTCATCAGGAAATGGTCTGCCTTTTCGGAGATCAAAGTGGAAGTAGACCTCAGGGAGGTGTTCGAAAAAAAGATAAGAGTAGCCGGAGCGTGGATAAGGACGAGGAAGGTTGAGCTTTCGAAGCTCGGTAAGATCCTCGGTTTTACTGGCAGGGTTGTCTTCTACGTCGAGAGTGAGGAAGGAGAAGTTCTAAAGTGGGTGAACGCACTGGCTAAGTTCGGAGAGTTTGCGGGGGTGGGTAGAAAGACAACCATGGGTTTTGGAAAGGTGAGGATCCAAAAGCCCGTATCTTCTGAGGACCTCCCTGTTGAGCCTGAAGAGGTGGAGGAAAAAGGGGTCACCGAATAGATAGCTGAGGGCTGTTCCCACCGCCACCTTGGGTTCCTTTATTCTGGAAAGGTCGTATTTTATGGTCCTTGAGACCTCTTTGAGAACCGCGTAGCTCACGGGAAGCAAAAACATTACCTTCCAGAGTTCAAAGTCTCCCATCCTCTTTTCGGGGTCAGCTTTGACAACCTCTTCTGAGCAGAGAAGAACTATAAGGAGACCACAGAGCGTGCGAAAAAGCAGAGGTTCTATCTCCGTCCAAGCGAGGAGTTCAGAAAGATTCTTTATACCGAAGAAATGCTTTACGATCGACTTCGTTCTCCTCCAAAGTTCCTCTATACACAACAAAGTCTTTCCCTTATAGTCTACCCCGACTACCTTGATGTTTCTAAAGGAGAGTTCCTTCTCGGACACAAAAGCTGTCGGGACATCAAGTTCACCCTTCACGCGACCGAAGATCAAAAGTCCGGAAAGACCTTCGGTTTTCACCGCGTTTCCATCCTTTAGTTCTATACGGTCCTTGTATACCCTGAGAACCCTCTCAGGTTCGGTGATAAAAAGTAGCTTCAAAGAACCCATTCCATTCCCTCGAAGAGGCTCCCCACCCTTCTTATTCTTCCTCTACCGCTCAGCTTGATAACAGCCAGCCTGTCCGTCTTTTCTATGAAGTCTTTTAGCTTATCCGCCACGGTCTTCGGGTTTTGAGCTTGGACTTCGAAGAAGCTGAGCTGAGCGTGGAAACCTTTGCCCTTTAAACCTTTCATGACCTTGAACCTGTTCCTGTTGTCCG
>WFYM01000024.1 GCA_015490115.1 Aquificaceae bacterium | reverse complement strand
TCTTATAAGAAGGTTGCAGCCTTCCTCGCCCTCCTCATAAGTCCCGTAGTGTTCATAGGTCTTCCCTTAAGGGTAGCCTTCTCCGAGTGGTTCATAGAGTGGGAGTATTCAAAGCCCGACTTCCCCGAGGACCCTTACGGTATGGACAGGGAATACAGGGAGTATCTCGCAAAACTCGGGTTGAAGGCTGTCACAACCGAAAAGGGTATGGAGGAGTTCAAGAGGGCTAAATTACCCGATGGGAGGAGAGCCTTCAACGAGAGGGAGATAAAGCACATGGAGGACGTAAGGGAAATACTGAATGTCACCTTTCCCGTGATCTACGTCTCCGTGCCAGTCTTTCTGTTCTTACTTGTTCTCACAGGTAGCCCCTCCGCAGCCGGAAAGGTCCTTGTGGGAGGTTCCCTGATAACGCTCGGCATTTTGGCTCTTGTTCTTGCCTTCTCGCTCATAGATTACGAGCTTGCCTTCGAGGTCTTCCACAACTACCTCTTCGACCCCTACTCTTGGAGGTTCAGGGAGACGGACACACTCCTGAGGATATACCCCATGAAGTTCTGGTTCGACGGGACCATCTTTGTGATCACAGCTTCAGCCCTTCTCTCCTTTCTGTCCCTTGCGCTCGGAGCTATCCTATTATATTTCCCATGGAAGTTGGGAGGAAGGTAAAGGAGACCCTAAAGGACCTCATTTCCATACCGAGTCCCTCGGGAAAAGAGGGGAGGGTCCAAAAGTATATAGAGGAGAAGCTGAAGGCTTTGGGTCTCTCTCCCTTGAGGCAGGAGGTAGAAAGGGGAAGGTTCAACCTTCTCCTTAAGGGAGATTCCGAATACTTGATATCCTGCCACGTGGACACGGTCCCTCCAATACGCATGAGGAACGCTTACAGACCTTTAGAAAAGAACGGGACGATCAGAGGAAGGGGAGCTAGCGACGTCAAGGGGGCTATAGCCTCCCTCCTTACAGCTGTAGAGGTATCAAGGAAGGTTCCTGTTTCCTTAGCCTTCGTAGTCGACGAGGAGAACAACTCAGCCCTCGGCTCCGAGAGGATACTCAGCCTCCTCGAGGATATAAAGTACGTTCTCGTCCTCGAGCCTACCTACGGGACCTTTTGCACGAAGCAGATGGGTGCGCTCGAGTTTACCCTCTCCGTTGAGGGAACTTCCGTTCACGGAGCTGAGTTCGAAAGGGTTGAGAACCCTATAAGGGTCCTCTTCGAAGCTGTCCTGAGGATAGAGGAGAAGCTATCGAGAAAGGCAAACCTCATCATGGTAAGGGGAGGTTCAAAACACTACGTGGTCCCTCAGGAGTGCAAAGCCCTCTTGGAGGTCAAGGTCTTCGAAGGGGAGAGGTGGGAGGAGGTGGAAAGAAAAATAAAAGAGGCGGTCGAAGGTATCTCAAAGGGGTGCAGGGTAATTTACAGGAGGGAGGACGCCGAGGACTTCATAGACTTCAGCTCGGAAGATTTCGCGAGGTTCCTCATGGACTGCTACGAGGAGGCGACGGGTGTAAAGCCGAAGATCGGGGTCATGCCTTCGTGGACGGACGCTGCGAACTACTGGAGGGCTGGGAAGGAGTGCGTTGTCTTCGGTCACGGTAGCCTCATGGACAGCCACACGGAGAGGGAGAGCATACACGAGGAGGACCTCCTCAGGATGACCCTCTTCTTCCTCAAGCTCTTCGAGAAGCTAAGATGAGGATCCTGTTCAAGGTAGGCTCGAACCTCCTCAGGACGAAGAAGGGAGACATAGACCTTAACTTCCTCTCCAAGCTCGCCGAGGCTGTAAAGGACCTGAAGGACATGGGAGATCAGGTCCTCATAGTCTCTTCGGGAGCGGTCCTTTGCGGGACTAAGAAGATAGGGATGAGTGAAAGACCGAAGGATCTCATCACGAGACAGGCTCTCTCCGGTATAGGTCAGGCGTACCTCATGCACCTCTACGACACCGTATTTTCCAGCTACGGGCTTACGGTCGCTCAGGTCCTCCTCACAAACGACGTCTTCTCAAAGGAGAACGAGAGCAGGTTCAAAAACGCGAAGGACACCTTAGAGAGGATGCTCGAACTCGGAGTGGTTCCCGTAATAAACGAGAACGACACGGTTGCGGTCGGTGAGCTTCTCTTCGGGGACAACGACTTCCTCTCCGTTTACGTGAGCTACATGATGGAGGTCGACCTCCTCGTTATACTCTCCTCGGCGGGGGGACTGCTCGACCACGAAGGGAGGGTGATACCCGAGGTGAAGGACTTAGAGTCCGCCTTCTCTTACGTGAAGGGAACGGGGAGCGAGTTCGGGACGGGGGGTATGAGGAGCAAGCTCGAAGCGACCCGCCTCGCCCTCTCGATAGGGATACCCGTCATAATAACGGGAAAAGAGGAGGACCTTCTCCAGCTGAGGAACTTAAAAACTAAAGGGACGCTCTTTAGACCTTCGAGGAGGGTAAGGAGAAAGCTGAGGGAGATAGCGATAATAGAGGAGCCGAAGGGTGCTGTGTATATAGACAGGGGAGCTGTGAAAGCCCTAAGGGAAGGAAAGAGCCTCCTTCCCGCGGGCGTTATAAAGGTGGAGGGGAACTTCTCGGCGGGAGACGTCGTGAGCGTCATGGACCCCGACGGCATAGTTGTAGCCAAGGGTAAGGTGAACTTCTCGAAAGAGGAGGTGGAAAGGATCAAGGGTCTCAAGGGCTATCAGGTGAAGGAGCTACTAAAAACCACCAAGGAGGAGATAATACACAGGGACAACCTCGTCGTCTTTCAGTGAAAGAGCTTGTAGAAGAGAAGTCCGAGATACTCCCTTATCGCGACTGCGGAGTCGTAAAAGACGCTGTATTTCGGAAAGAGGGAGTAGAGGTTGTATCTGCCCTCGAACCTGAAGTCCGCGGGATACGGAACAACCCGGAGACCCGCTTTTCTGAACTCCCTCGAAGCCCTCCTCATATGGAAGGCTGAAGTCACCAAGATAACCTTTGA
>WFYM01000023.1 GCA_015490115.1 Aquificaceae bacterium | reverse complement strand
GCTGTGGATAACGGTCGTATGGTCCTTCCTACCGAAAGCCCTCGCTATCTCTATTAGGGAGGCGTCGGTGACCCTCCTGCAGAGATACATGGCTATCCTCCTCGCCCTGCTTACCCTGCTCGACCTCGAATCTCCCGTTAGGTCCTCCTTCTTTACGCCGAAGTGAGAGGCGACCACCTCCTGAACCCTCTCTATGTCCGTTTTCTTCCTCAAAGGTCTTACAGCCTCAGGACCCCTCAGCTTCATCGTCTTTATGAGTCCTTCTATCTCCCTAACGCTCGGTCCCGTGCTTTCCATAATCGTCCTTATTATGTTCTCGTGAACGGTTACCTTCAACTCTTGGAGCTTCCTCTTGATTATTTCGAGCTTCGTAACATCGTCGAGGTCTATCTCGACGACCACTCCCCCCTCGAACCTGCTCACGAGCCTGTCCGATATCTCCCTCAGATCCCTCGGGTGTCTGTCGGAGGCGAAGACTATCTGTGCCTCCCTCATATAGAGCTGGTTGAATATGCTGAAGAGTTCCATCTGGGTCCTTTCCTTACCCGAAAGTAGCTGAACGTCGTCTATCAAAAGGACATCAACGTTTCTATACCTCTCCCTGAACTCGGATATATTTCCTTTTTTGATGCTCTCGACCACCTCCTCCGAGAACTCACCCGCGGACCTGTAGGCTACCTTCAGACCTTTCCTGAGGCAGTAGTTACCTATAGCTTGAAGCAGGTGAGTCTTTCCGAGTCCAACCTTCCCGTAGAGGAAGAAGGGGTTGTATAGGCTCCCCGGGTTTTCGGCTACGCTCCTTGCAACTTCGTAAGCGAGCCTGTTTCCGTTCCCGACGACGAAGTTCTCGAAAGTAAACCTCGGAGAGAGACCCGTCCCCTCCCTTTTTTCCTCTTTTTCAGCTACGACGACCACCTTCTCACCGAGCTTCGACCTTATGAAGCCCTCCACCTTTTCCCTCGCATCCTCAGGAACGGTGAGGTATATCTTCCCCTCCCTCTCTGTTATCTTGAACTGCTTGAGGATCCTGAGAAGGGAGCGGTCCGTGTTTTTTATGTAACTCAAGAAGGCGTTTATGTTAGCTCCTCCCATCTTCGTATATATTCTCAGACTCTACCTACAAGCCCTTCGGTCTAAAGAACCGAAAGTATCATAGACTTAGGGGTGGGAGGTAGAAGTTATTTGAACAACGACAAAAATTTCCCACTGAAGAACTTCGCGTATCTCAACCAGCTTCCTCCACTTTCTGTATAGCCTTTGTTTTTTTCCTCGCCATCTTCCCGAGGAGTATGGAGACCTCATAAAGTATGAGGAGGGGGACAGCCATGAGGACTTGTGTTGCCACGTCGGGGGCTATTATAGCTCCCACGAGGAAGGCGACCACTATGAAGTAGCGTCTGAAGGTCTTCAGCTGTTCTTCGCTGATGAGACCGGCTCTTTGGAGCATATAAAGGAATATGGGCATCTCGAAGGCTATGCCGAAAGCTATCAGCATTTTCAAAACGAAGCTCACATACATGTTGACGGAAAGGTAGGGAGTCGCTGCGAGCTGTGAAAAGCCAAGACCGAGGAGAAATTTCAAAGCTATCGGCAGAACTACGAAATAGGCGAAGACTCCTCCTGTGACGAAGAGTAGGATTGAAGACAAAAGGAGGGGAAGGAAGAGCCTCTTCTCATGGGGGTAGAGGGCGGGTTCCACAAACTTCCATATCTCGAAGAGTATGATAGGCGAAGCGAGTATGAACCCGACCATCAAGGAGATCTTTATGAGTATGAAAAGCGGCTCCGTGGGGGAGAGGGTTATAAGCTCCACATTCGGATAGAACTTAACGATAGGAGTTTTCAGAAACTCGAAGACGTATCTGGCGAAGTAGAAGGAGACCCCGGAAGCTACGATGAAGGCGAGGAAAGATCTAATCAGTCTTATTCTCAGTTCTCTCAGGTGTTCCGTCAGGGGCATCGTGGGGAGCTGGTCCTTCTCCAGCTCCTTCCTCTCTTCCCTCTTCAGAAGTTTCCCCATGGTAGTCCTCTACATTATAATCTTCCGTCTCAGCCTCAGGTATAGGTTCCTCACCGTATTCTTCCACCGTCTCGTCTTCGGTCTTCGTTTCGTTTTCAAGAACCTTCTTATTCATCTCCTCCATGTAAGCTTGAAACTTTATCTCGTCCCACATCTCCCTCACCCTCCTCATCATCTCCCCCAGCTTCACGGCGAGGTCCATCATCCTCTCAGGACCGAGGACGAGGAAGGCTATCAGGAGGACAAGGAGCAGTTGAAGTTCCATAACTTTAATTATAAGCCCAACCCGAAAGCACATGCCCTTACTCCCTCAAAGATTTCCGAAAACACCCCTTTTTGTGAGCTTAAGTCTTTGATTTTTCTGAAAGATCCTATTTTCATGATCGAGATCATATTGAAATTTCGGTGGAATTCGTCTATCCTTTGAGGGAAGCGGAGCGGGTGAGATTCGCCCGCCGGCTCCTTGGCTTCCGAATAGGGGTGAAAGTCGTCAAACCCTTGAGCGGTGCAGAGAAGCTGGAATTCATTGATAATTCTTAATTTTCGTG
>WFYM01000022.1 GCA_015490115.1 Aquificaceae bacterium | reverse complement strand
AGGAAGTCTACGAAGAAGGTGTCTTCGTTCTCACCGACGGGTGCATCTAAGGAAAGGGGTATCCTGCACACCTGCAGATACCTCTCCACCTCTTCGGGCGATATTTTATAACCCTCCTTCTCGAACTTCTTCTCGACCTCCTCCTCCGTAGGCTCCCTCCCGAGTTCCTTCTCGAGTTCCTTCGCTATCATCTCCTTGGAAAGCTTCTCGGCTACCTCTTCTGGCGTAGGCTCCCTCTCGAGTTCCTTGGCGAGTTCCGAATATACGGTCCCTATCTTGCTTATTAAGTGCGACTGCTTTAAGGGTATCCTTACAGCACCGGTTTGCTGGGAGAGGGCTTGCATTATAGCCTGCCTTATCCACCAGACCGCGTAAGATATGAACTTCACACCCCTGTCGGGGTCGAACCTCTTCGCAGCCTCCAAAAGACCTAAGTTCCCGGCTGCTATCAGCTCCGAAAAGGGAAGCCCGTAGCCTATATACTGCTTGGCTATGCTGACGACGAACCTGAGGTTGGACTCGACGAGCTTCTTGAGGGCTTTTTCGTCACCTTGTCTTGCCCTCCTCGCAAGCTCCTTCTCCTCCTCAGGAGTGAGGAGGGGTATGTTCGAGATCCTCTTAAGATACTGGTTTATAAGCTCCTGCTCAGTGTCCGGCATGGCTCCTCTCACTCAAGACTGAGAACGAGGTAAACGTTCCCCTCACCCCTTCTCACGAGAAGGAGCGCCTTGCTCTTTCCAAGCTCCTTCAACCTCTCTATAGCCTTGTAAAACTCCTTTACCGTCCTCACCTTCCTGTAGTTTACCCTCATTATAACATCTCCGGGTCTGAGTCCGCTCCTGTGGGCGAGGCTACCGGGAACAACGCTGACCACGAGAACTCCCTCAACTCCGAGCCTCGCCTTCTCCTGAGGTGTGAGGTCCCTGAGGGAAAGACCGAGATCCTCACCTTCGACGTCCCTCGGCTTCGGTCTTCCCCTCTCGGGTAGCTCACCGATCTTTACCTTAATCTCCATCCTCTTCCCTTCCCTGATCACAGTCAAAGTCACCACCGTTCCCGGTCTCGTTTTCATTATGGAGAGCTGGAGGTCCCTAACCGAGTCCATCTTCTTACCGTTCAGGGCTACTATTATGTCACCCACTTTCAGTCCCGCCCTGTCAGCGGGACTCCCCTTTATGACCTGAGCTATTATTATCCCCTCCCTCACGCCTATGGCTTCAGCTATGTCAGGTGTGATCTCCTGAATTACGACCCCTAGCCAACCCCTTATTACCCTCCCGTGCTTTAGGATCTGCTCCATCACCCATTTGGCGAGGTTTATGGGTATGGCGAAGCCAAGCCCCTGACCCGAAGCGACTATGGCTGTGTTTATACCTATTACCTCACCCTTTATGTTTATCAAAGGTCCGCCCGAATTCCCCGGGTTTATAGCAGCGTCGGTCTGTATGTAGCTCTCGTATTGGGTTATGCCTATGCTCCTCTTCAGGGCTGAGACGACACCTACCGTTACCGTCCTCTCGAGACCGTAAGGGTTCCCTATCGCTATAACTATCTGACCCACCCTCACCTTGTCCGAGTCACCGAGCTTCGCCACCCTCTTCTCTATACCCTCTATCCCCCTCGCGTCTACCTCCAAAACCGCTATGTCCGTCTTCGGATCTGTCCCCACTATCCTCGCCTTCCTCTCCGTGTGCCTGTCGAACCTAACGGTTATGCTCTTTGCGTCTTCTACAACGTGGTTGTTGGTGAGTATGTAAACTTTCCCCTTTTCGTACTTGACTATGACCCCGGAACCCAAAGACCTCCTCTCCTGTCTGAAGGGTTCGAAGGGTATCCTGAAGGGAAGGTCGAAGTCCTCGAAGGGATTGAACTCAACGGTCTGAACAGCGAATATGGTAACCACCGAGGGGGAGACCCTGTCGACGACCTCGGTAAGCTCCTTTTCGAAGGCTTCGAGGACGCTCTGAGAACCTCCCGCGGGCGTAGTCTCAACCCTGCAGGCGAGGACGAGGAGAAAAACCGCGGATAGGAGAAGGGAAAAGGTCCTCATCCTCAACCTCCCTTTCATAACAGCCTCGCATACAAGAATAACACACGGAACTTAGGTTCTCCAATACCTCCGACAAGGGACTCTATCTTCCCCCTCGGGGTCAGAACCCTCCTCGAAGGGTTGAGGGAGGAACCCGTATAGTGGAAGAACCTCACAAGGTCAAAGCCGGAAAAGGGTATCCTTACCTCTTCTATCTTTACCTCCTCAACGCGGGGGAAGAGCTGAATTACATCCTCAGCCTTGGGGAAGGGGAAGCCGAGTTCTTCCAAACTCCCATCGACGGGCAGGGCTACACCCACCCCCTTCCTCGCCACCCTGATCATCTCCGGGACGCTCTTTGAGAGGTCTGTCCAGTGGAGGGCGAAGTTCGAAAGAACCCAGTCGAAGGAGCTGTCTTTGAAGGGAAGAAACTCGGCGTCTCCGACGACCGCCGTCCCGAACCTCTCCCTGTATCTTCTTGCCATACCCCCCGAGAGGTCAACGCCGACAACCTTACCTCTAACGTATGAGGAGACGAAACCGGTCCCGCACCCCACGTCGAGGATGAGACCCTCCGGCTTTGCGAGGTCGACGAGCCTCCTCGCACACTCCCTCTGGGGAACAGCCCACCTGTCGTAGGTATCAGCGGACCTCGAAAACCTGAGAGACAAAGCTCCCTTCATCCCGAACGGGCAGGTGACCTCCGGGCAGGATAATAAGTTTACTCCTCTTTAGCATAGATCTCAGCCTGAAGGCTTCACCGACCGGAACCACCTTGTCTTTAGAGCCGTGGATTACGTAAGTTTCGACCTTGAGGAGAGGAACGAGAGGTGTAAGATCGAGGCTCACGTAGTCTTCGAGGAGCCTGAGGGCTGTCTCTTTGTCCACCGAGTCCTCGAAGGGTTCGCCGAGAGCCATCTCCCTGAAGGGTTTGAAACCTTCCCTCTTTACCATGATCTTGAAGGCTCTTATGTTGGCTTCGCTCCAGACACGGCTAAAGTGAGGGGTGGTCCCTATAAGGAAGAGCCTCCTCACCTTAGAGGGAAAGAGGAAAGCAAGAAGGAGGGCTACGCTCCCGCCGAGGGACCAGCCGACGATGTCGTGCCTCGAAGGAAGTGAGAGGGCGACCTCCTCCGCCATCCTCCTGAAGCCTCTGTAAGGCTCCTTGTTTTTTCCGTGACCGGGAAGGTCCACCTTTATACCTTTGAAGCCTTCGAAGACTTTAGAGGAAAAAGCCCAACCGTGGATGAAGACGGGGTCCCTCAGCACCACGATTCAATATAATAGCCCTGATGCTGGTAGCACGTAATATAAGGAAGTCCTTCAAGGGAAAGGAGGTCTTAAAGGGTATAGACCTCGTCGTGAAGAGGGGTGAGATAGTCGGACTCCTCGGACCGAACGGAGCCGGGAAGACGACCCTCTTCAACTCGCTCGTAGGATTCGTCAGCGTTGACTCGGGAACCGTCGAGATCGACGGGGAGGAGGTCACCCACCTCCCTCCCCACGAGAGGGCGAGGAGGGGGATAGCCTTCCTCCCTCAGGAACACACCCTCTTCGAAGACCTTACGGTCCTCGAGAACTTGCTTGTCTTCCTCGAGTTCTTCACCCCGAGCAAAGAGGAGGCTGTAGCGAAAGCGGAGGCGCTCCTTGAGGACTTCGGGCTTTTGTCCCTCAAAGACCACAGGGCTTACACCCTCTCGGGGGGTCAGAAGAGGAGGTTGGAGATAGCGAGGAGCCTCATAACGAGACCAAAATACCTGTTCCTCGACGAACCCTTCGCAGGTCTCGATCCCATAATAGTGAGCGACATAAGGAAGACGGTCACGAACCTAAAGACCCAGAACATAGGCATCCTGATCACGGACCACAACGTCAGGGAGACCATATCCATGGTGGACAGGGTCTACATAATCTCCGAGGGAAGGATAATAGCGGAGGGGGACCCAAAGAGCGTAGTCGAAAAAAGGGAGGT
>WFYM01000021.1 GCA_015490115.1 Aquificaceae bacterium | reverse complement strand
GCTTCGAGGGATCTGCTGACCTCCTCCGCGGTCTCGTTCAATTTTGTGAGTATCCACCTGTCTTCGGGTCTCATCTCAGCCATGTGGGGGATCCTCGAGAGGAAGTCTTCGGGGGTGTTCATGAGGACGAACCGAGAGGCGTTCCATATCTTGTTGGCGAAGTGCTTGTAGCCTTCGAATCGCTTTTCGGAGAGCTTTATGTCCCTTCCCTGAACCGTTAAGATAGCGAGGGTGAACCTGAGGGCGTCCGCCCCGTATCTCTCTATTATGTCGAGGGGATCTATCACGTTCCCCTTGGTCTTTGACATCTTTTGACCCTTTTCGTCTCTAACTAAAGCGTGGACGTAGACATCGCGGAAGGGAACCTCCTTCATGAAGTAGGTTCCCATCATTATCATCCTCGCGACCCAGAAGAAGATGATGTCAAAGCCCGTAACGAGGAGGTCCGTAGGGTAGAGGTCCTTAAGATCTTCAGGGCTTTCTGGCCAGCCGAAGACCCCGAAGGGCCATAAAGCTGAGGAGAACCAGGTGTCGAGGACGTCCTCTTCTTGTCTTAGGTTTTCGGAGCCGCACCTTTTGCACCTTAAAACCATCCTCCACTTTTTGGTATTTTGGTCGTATCTGTAAAGACCCCTCGTGGAGACGCCCGGAGTGAACATAGCTACGGGGTTTACCTCTTGGGTCAGGAAGAGCCTGATAGAGTCCGCGTCCATGTCCGTTGAGTAGTAGCGGTGGAAAGCGAATTTCTTGTAAAATTCGAGGACCGTCATCTCAGGGTGGACGAAGTTGGGAGACTTTATTACTTTCTCCACCTCTTCCGGTGTGAACTCGGTCCCTATCTTCCCGTCCGCTATGAGGTTGAAGATTATCTTGTCGTAGGGTCTGTCGAAGTCGTCGTCGGTAAAGACGTTTACCTCACCGCAGTCTTCACAATACCACACGGGTATCCTGTGTCCCCACCATATCTGTCTGGATATGCACCAGTCTTTTAGATTTTCCATCCAGTCGAGGTAAAACTTCTTCCAGTGTTCGGGGATGAAGAAGACCTGTTTTTTCCTCTTCTCGACTTTTCTCTTCTTTTCGACCCTCACCTTTACGGACTTTTGGGCGAGTTCGAGCTTCGGAGTCCCCTCCTCTATAACCTGAAGGTGTTTTAAGTCTTCCGAGTAGAGGACTACCCTGTTCTTTTCAGCGACGACGAGATACTTTCCGCTCTCCACCTTCCTCTCCACGCCCTGCCTAACTACCGAGATCTCACCCTCGACGCCGACGAGGAACTCGAAATGACCCCTTTTCTTTATGAACTCCTCGGCGGTTCTTTCCGCCCTCTCCAAAAGATCTCCTCTACCTTGAGGGTAGTAGATGTATGAGACCTCTCCATCTCTCGTGCCGACGAGAAACTGGACACCTTCTTGTAGGACGAGAACTGCCCTCGTAAATCCTCCGGCTTCGTCGAGAACTGGGACCGTGATTGTGAGTCCTTGAACCTCGGCTATTTGAAGGTGAACCTCTTTTTCTTTTGTTTCTTCTATACCCTCCTTGACTACTTTTATGGAGACCTCCCTTATCCTCGGGTCAGTTACCTTGACGAACCACTGGACGGAGACCATGGGTTCGATAACGGTTTTGCACCTGTAGCATTTTCCTACCGAGTGGAGGTGTTCTTCTTCCTTCTCGAGGAGTCCGAGATCTTTCAGCTTCTCGACTATCCTCTCTCTTGCTTCGTATCTGTCCAGACCCTCGAACTCTCCCGCGTTCTCATTCATGACACCCCTCTCGTCCATCACCTTCACGAAGGGAAGTCCGTGGTCCCTCCCTATCTCGAAGTCGTTGGGATCATGAGCTGGGGTTACTTTTACAGCTCCCGTCCCGAACTCCTTTTTAACCCTCGAGTCCGCTATTATTGGTATCCTGTTTTCCACCTCCTCACCCTTCATGCCTTTTCTCTTCCAGCTCACCAAAGGAAGGATGACCCTCTTCCCTACGAGGTGCTTATATCTCTCGTCTTCCGGGTGGACGGCGACCGCCGTGTCTCCTAGCATGGTCTCAGGTCTCGTGGTTGCGACGGTGATGTATCCGGAGCCGTCCTCAAGGGGGTATCTTATATACCAGAGCTTTCCTTTTTCTTCTTCGTATTCTACTTCGAGGTCCGAGAGGGCTGTCCTGTCCCTCGGACACCAGTTTACTATATACTCTCCCCTGTATATGAGACCAGCCTCGTAGAGTTCTCTGAAGGCTTTTCTAACAGCCCTCGAAAAGCCCTCGTCCAAGGTGAACCTCTCTCTCTTCCAGTCGACTGAGACACCGAGCTTCTCGAGTTGGGTCCTTATAGCCTCCCTCGACTTGGGGACCCACTCCCATACCCTCTTCAGGAACTCCTCCCTCCCGAGATCGAACCTCGTCTTCCCCTCCTTTTGAAGTTCCCTCTCGACAACGTACTGGGTCGCTATACCCGCGTGGTCGAAGCCGGGGACCCAGACGACGTCTTTACCTCTCATCCTC
>WFYM01000020.1 GCA_015490115.1 Aquificaceae bacterium | reverse complement strand
TTTCCCTGTTGTAGGCGAGGTAGGCAAGCGCCAAGAGGGCGTACCTCACCGTATCTGAATAAATCATCATAATATGATATTATATAGTTCTAAATGCGGAAGGTCCTGTTCGCTGTTGACAACGGTCCCCTCTCCCCCTCCGTAGCTGAAACTTCTCTCAAGCTCGCAAAAGCCTTCGGTGCTGAAGTTGTAGGAGTCCACGGCTTCAACGCCACACTCCACGAGAGAGCTTTCAGGATAATGGAGCCTGTCCTCCCTGAGGAGTATCGGAAGGAGAGCTTACTTAAAAAGCAGAGGGAGTTCCACGACAGGCTGATAAGGGAGATCATGGAGAGGATATCCCTCTCATACCTCGAACCCTTCTCGGATATGTTCAGGGAGGCTGGGGTCCCCTTCAGGTGGGTGGCGAGGGAGGGAAAGAACTTCAGGGCTGTTTTGGAGGTCGCGAGGGAAGAAGGTGCGGACCTTATAGTCATAGGCTCTTACGGTTTCAACAGAGCGAGGGATGGGTTTTTAGGGAGCGTGTGTCTGAGGGTTTTGAGGGGCTTCACCGGGGACGTCCTCGTTGTGAAAGGTGAGACGGACATGAAGAAGATCGTAGTCTGCCTCGACGGGAGCGTATACTCTACGGAGCTTCTCAGGAGGGTAGCCTCGGTAGGAGAAGCCTTCGGTTCGGACCTTCACCTCCTTTACGTTTACGACACGAACCTCCACAGGATGATCTTCGAAAAGTTAAAGAGTTTTATGTTCCACGTTAAGGGCTTTTCCTTCAGGTCTGAAGAGCAGGAAAAACTCCACGACGAGTTCATAGACGAGGGGCTTAGGAAGGTAGGGGAGAGAGTCTTGGAGAAGGGGAAGGAGGTTCTGGAAGGTATGGGCTTTAAGGGAAGGGTTGTCTGCGACGCTGTTGAGGGATTCGTTTACGAAGCTGTCTGCAACTACGCTTCGGTTGTGGGAGCTGACCTCATAGCTGTGGGAAGGCACGGAAGGCACCACACGGAGGGTTCGGACATAGGATCGGTAGCTGAGAACGTTGTAAGGTTTTCGAAGGTGAGCGTCTTAGTTGGAGGTTCTAAAGGGGATCCGAGATGGGATATATGAGACCCTTCCTCGTTTCCATAAGCTTAACCTCCCGGTGTCCCCTTTCCTGTCCCCACTGCTTCGCTGAAGCAAGTCCAAAGGGAACGGACATGCCTCCCGACACGGTAAAGCGCGTCCTCTACCAAATTAAAAGGCTAAGCCCCTTTTCCATGGTCATACTGACGGGAGGTGAACCTCTTTTGAGGGAGGACCTCGAGGAGATCGTGTCTTGGACGGCGGAGGTCGGTCTCTTTCCAGTTCTCGCCACAACCGGCATAGGCTTTTCGGAGGAGAGGGGAAAGCGCTTGAAAGATGCTGGGCTTTCCGGACTGAGTGTGAGCCTCGACTCCGCCTCTTCTGGGTTCCACGACAGGTTCAGGGGAGTTAAGGGATCTTGGGAGAGGGCTGTCGAGACGCTGAAGGTGAGCAGGAGTATAGGTCTCGAGACCCAGATAAACGCAACGATCACCGACGAAAACGCTGAGGAGGTAGAGGACATAGTTGACCTCGGTGCAAAGCTCGGTGTGAGGGCTGTCAACTTCTTCTTTATAGTCTGCACAGGGAGGGCTATGAGGACCTCCGTCTCGACGAGGGTCTACCCAAAAGTCCTCGAGAGGATATCGAGGATAGCTCTTTCGGAGAAGAGGGTAATTGTGAGGGCGAGGTGCGCCCCCCACATCTACAGGTTCTTCCCGGAGAGGGGTCTTCCCGTCGGCGGAGGGACGAGGGGTTGTCCAGCGGGGAGGTATTACCTTAGGATAGACGAACTCGGGAGAGTTTATCCCTGTCCCTATATGCCCCTTCCCGTGGGTGACCTCAAAAAGGAAAACTTGGAGGAGGTGTGGGAAAGGTCCGAGGTCCTGAGGACCTTGAGAACGGAAAACTACTCGGGAAGGTGCGGGATCTGCAGGTTCAGGGTCCTTTGCGGGGGATGTAGGGCGAGGGCTTTGACGGAGACGGGAGACCTGATGGGTGAGGATCCTCTGTGTGACTACAGACCCGAAGGTGTTGAGGAGCCTGTGAGACCTGAAACGGGGGAAGGGAGGAGTTTCAAACTGCGCTGGACGGAAGAGGCGAAGAGGAGGATCGAAAAGGTTCCCCTGTTTTTAAGGAGCGTGGTTGTGAGGATAGTGGAGAGGGTGGCGGAGGAGGAGGGGGTAAGTGAGATAACGCCCGAGTTCCTCGAGAGGGTGAGGAGGTTGAAAGGTGGCTGAGATACCTCTCAAGTTCATGGAGTGGCTCGTCGAGTCGAGGAGGACGTTCCTAAAGAGGATAATGAGGGGGGAACCACTCACCTACTTCTCAGCCCACCTCCCAACGGTCGCTACCTGGTCTGAGGGGGAGTTTCCCGTGAACTTGACCGCCAAAGGCATAGGTCTCATACCGAAAGAGGACAGGATAGGCTTCTTCACGGGGCTGTTCGAGAGGGTCTTGGAGGAGGTGAAGGATATTCCTTGGTCCGAGTCCCTCGGGAGGAGGGCGGACGCTCTTTTTGAGCTTTACAGCGACGTTGGGAACTTCGACCCCTCCGTGCTGGGAGGCTTGGAGATATTCGGGGGAAGGACCCTCGAGAACATAAGGAAAAACAAAAGGGCGAGCATACTCTTTGCGGGTTTAAAAGAGGAAAACGGGAAAGTGAGCTACATAAGCTTTCAGATAAACGCGAAGGTTGAGATAGTGGGAAAAGATGACGAACGCTACAGGTTCCTCCTCCTTGCGAGGAAGCTTTTCGAGTTCGACAGGTTCCACCTCTACCAGCCCGACTATCCCTTCGGCTATATATTCAGGGTTGAGGAGGTGATAGACAAATCGCCCTGGTCGAGAGCGGAAAGAGGTGCTTGATAGCCGTTCTCCTTTCGGTATGCGTCTCTTTAGCCTACCCCCTCTTTCCCGGAATTACCGAGGCGGTAGCCCTCGTCTACTCGGTAGATCTAAAGAGCAGATCCCTCTCCCAAGGGACAGGCTTCCTTATAAAGGAAGGCATACTTGTGACGAGCCTCCACGTCGTCCTCCCCTCCTACCTCGACCCTAAGAACCCGATCCTCGTCCTCTTTCCCAGCTCTTCCCAATTCGGGAGGATCCTCTGCGCTGACGACACCCTCGACATAGCACTCGTTAAGGTCAAGAGGAAAAAACCTTACCTCAAGCTCGCCCCTCTGAAAAAGTTGAAAGAAGGTGACACCGTCTTTACACTCAGCTACCCGGGTGTTGGCAAGCTCATGTTCTCGGAAGGTCTCGTTGAGAAGGTCTACGGGGGCGGTAGGGTCGCCTTCCTCCTCACGAGCGCTCCCCTCTCTTACGGGAGCAGCGGGGGACCTATCCTAAACCTGTCTCTTATACACATCT
>WFYM01000019.1 GCA_015490115.1 Aquificaceae bacterium | reverse complement strand
GCCTTGGCGGAGGCGAGGGCGTTTACGACACGCTTCGTAGGACTGAAGCCCGCAACAGCTACAGCCTTTTCGAGGTTCCCCACTATGGTGGTGGGGACCTTTACTATGTGTATCTGGGCTGTAAGTTTGGAACCTATGAGACCCGTCGGGTCCTCTATACCCTCTTGGTTGTCTAAGGTGTATTTCCTCGGTATAGCGTGTATTATCTCGTATCCGTCCTCTTTACCCTTCGTCACTCCCCTCTCGAGGAGCCTGTTTATATGCTCCTCCTCTATCTCAACAGGGCTTGAGGATATGCTCGTTGTGTCCCTCTCGTTCTGACTCTTTATCTTCTCGGTGGAGACGTTTATGATAACGTCCGTGACCTTGTGACCCGACATGTCCTCCGCTTCTCTTACCGCGGTCGCTATAGCCCTCGAAGCGACGCCGAGCTTCGTGACGGTCCCCCTGTTTATGCACCTCGACTTCGTCTCACCGACCCCTATTATGTGGATGTCACCGTAAGGATCAACTTCCCCTATGAGGGCGACTATCTTATCTGTGCCTATGTCTATTGAGGCAACTGTTCTCATCACACCTCAGTTTCTTACTAAGATAAACCTGTCAAACCTCAGATCAATCTTCCCTTCCCGAAAATTATAAACTATCCTTAACCTCTCAGCCACGTTATCGGGCATAAGGTCGAGGGGTGGGAGGATGAGGATCTTTTTCCCCGACAGAATTTCCGTCTTGTCCCTCAGGACCTTTATGAGATTAGCCTCTATACCTGAAGAGCTGATCGCCCTGTAGAGTTTTGAAAAATTCCTCCTGAGAAGGTCGAGGTCGTAAGCGACTATCTCCGGAAGCTCCCTCTTCTCATATGCCGGGAAGATTACCCCCTCTTCGTCTATGAAGGAAAAGTGTTTCCCTATCCTGACTTTGGCAACAGGCTCCCTCTCCTCTATCCTTATCCTGACCGAAATTCCTTTCGGTGTGAACTCCTTAGAGACAAAAACCCTCTTTACCCTTCCCCCCGTCCTCTCGTTGAGGACGGAAAGGATCTTTCCCTCTTCGAGTTTTAAGGGTCCTTCCATCGAGTATATTGCGGACTTTATCATATATAAGTCTATCGTTCTATTTCCTTCAACTATTATTTCTTTTATCCGTAGGAAGGGAAGGTCCGAGAGGAAGGAGGAGATGAAAAAGCCCGCAAGTGCCATGGAGGTGATCCAAGCTGTGAAGAGAAGTGCTGAAGTGAGCTTACTTTTCCTCTTCACAACTCCCTCCAGTTTTTAGCTGAGAATTATAGACACCATCTCTTTGAAGTCGATACCCGCTTTTTTGCAAGCCATGGGAAAGAGGCTAAGCTCCGTCATGCCGGGAATGGTGTTCACCTCGAGTATGTAAGGCTTTCCCTCCTTGCTTACCCTGAAGTCAACTCTCGACATGTCTTTGAGTTCGAGAAGCCTGTGGACCCGGAGGGCGAGTTCTTGGAGCTTCTTAGAGAGCTTCTCATCTTCCAAAAAGACGTATTCGGTCATCCCCTTCGTATACTTGCTCTCGTAGTCGTATATTCCCTTCTTCGGTCTTATCTCTATGACCGGCAGGGGTCTTCCTTTTAGTATCCCTACCGTCATGTCCCTTCCTTCGATGAACTCCTCCACTATAACCTTTTCGGTGATGGAGAAGAGTTTTTTAACCGCATCCTCTAATTCCTCCTCTTCTCTTACAATTTCCAAGCCTACGCTTGAGCCTTGATCCGCCGGCTTTACCACAGCCGGGAACTTGTCCCACTTCGGTCTTTCACCTCTCCTTACCGATATCCAATCGGGTGTCGGGAGTCCCTCCGCTCTCAATAGCCTCTTTGTGATGTCCTTGTCCATAGCTAAAGCGCTCCCGAGGACGCCGGAACCCGTATAGGGTATCCCGAGGATGTCGAGGAGTCCCTGAACCCTCCCGTCCTCACCGTAGGGTCCGTGCAGGGCTATGAAGACTTTGTCCGGTTTTACCTCCATCAGCTTGCAGGGGAGGTCTTCGGAAAGGTCCATCTCTATGACCTCATGACCGAGTTCCCTCAAGGCTTTCGCCACAGCCCTCCCTGTCCTCAGGGAAACCTCCCTCTCAGAGGACCTTCCACCCATCAGAACCACTATCCTCAACGATCCTCACCTCCTCCTCGAGCCTTATACCGAATTCCTCGAAGACCCTCCTCTTCGCCTCCCCTACTATTTTGAGAACCTCACAGAACCTTCCCCTCCCGAGGTTAACGAGGAAGTTGGCGTGGACCTCCGAGAAAGCCACGTCTCCCACCCTGTAGCCCTTCATACCCACCTTTTCGAGGAGCTTCCCCGCATGTTCCGGGTATGGGTTCTTGAAGGTGGAACCTGATGTAGGAAGGTTTATCGGCTGGGTCTTTTTCCTTATCTCCCTTATCCTCTTATAATCCTCGAGGACCGGAAAGGGAGACCTCTCGAGGACAAGCTCGCAGGAGAGGACAACCCCGATCTTAGGAAAAGGTGAGCTTCTGTAGCTGAAGCTGAGATCCTCTTTCTTTGCCACCTCAACCCTACCTTCCCAATTTACGAACCTGACGGAGACCAAATACTCCGATATCTCCGTCCCGAAGGCTCCGGCATTCATGGCTACGGCTCCCCCGACGGTTGCGGGAAAGCCCATGAGCTTGTATATACCTTTCAAGTTCTCCCTGAGGGCGAGCGAGGTAATCTCCTTGAGAGGAGTCCCGCAGAGGACCTCCACCTTCAGCCTCCCTTCTCCGAGAGGCTTTACATCGATACCCGACATCTTCTTCGTCGAGACCACGATCCCCTTTACATCCCCTAAGATCGTGTTGGAACCCCCGCCGAGTATGAGGAGCGGTCTTTCTTCTTCTCGTGATCTCAGGACTGCCCTCACGAGGTCCTCTTCACCATCAGGAAAGAGGAGAAGGTCTCCCCTTCCCCCTATCCTTATAGTGGTCAGCTTCGAAAGGTCCGCATCTTTGAAGCTCTCCACCTTTAAAATTTTAGCCTCCTCATGACCTCTTCGAAGACGCCTTCCATATCTTCCCTGTATCGTTTTCCGAGCTTTACAGCCTCTTCCCTACTCAGGAAACCTTCCCTCACGAGGAGCTGGAGAAACTGAGTCAAGTTCGAGGGTCTCTTCGAGAAGCTACCCCTGTCGAAGTCTATCACGTATACCTTTCCTTCCTCGTCTACGAGGACGTTCTTCTCCACGTAGCTGAACTCGTCCCTCCTTATACCGAGCCTGTCGAGTTCGTAAGCCTTCTCAAGCAAAACTGCGTAAATCCTTTTTTTCTCTTCGGGAGAAAGATCGAGGTCCCTTAGCCTCTTCCCTTTTATGAACTCGTAAACGAAGAAGTCGGCACCCTTGAGTATTATCTGGGGGTAGCCCTCTCTGCCCTTTAGAGCCTCCAAGATCTCAGCCTCCTTCCTTACAGCCTCTTCAGCCTCCGGTCTTTTCGCCACCTTCACAGCGACCTCCTTTCCCCTCCACCTTCCCCTGTATACCACACCCCTCCAACCCTCCGCGACCTTCTCGAGACCTTCAAGCTCCTCGGAGAACTCTTCGAACTTCAGCTCCTCCACCGTGAAATATAATAGGCTCTATGGAGAAACCCTTGGTAGGGATAATAATGGGGAGCGTATCCGACTGGGAGTGTATGAGGGGAGCTGCGGAGATCTTAAAAGAGTTCGGTGTTCCTTACGAAGCAAGAGTAGTCTCAGCCCACAGGACACCCGAGCTTATGTTCGAATACGCAAAGACGGCGAGGGAGAGGGGTCTCGAGGTGATAATAGCTGGTGCGGGAGGAGCGGCTCACCTCCCGGGTATGGTCGCCTCCCTCACTACCCTTCCCGTGATCGGCGTTCCCGTCCCTTCGAAGCACCTCTCAGGTGTAGATTCCTTATACTCCATAGTTCAGATGCCCGCGGGTGTCCCCGTAGCTACCGTCGCCATAGGGAACTCCACAAACGCGGGACTCCTTGCCCTCAGGATACTCTCGATCAAGCATCCGGAAATAGCTGAGAAGCTCGAACGATACAGGGATAAGCTCAAAGAAAAAGTCCTCAGCATGAGGATAGAGGAATGAGGGTTGGCATCTTAGGGGGAGGTCAGCTCGGCTGGATGACGATCCTCGAAGGGAGGAAGCTCGGCTTTGAATTCCTCGTCCTCGACAAAAACCCGAACTCTCCCGCGAGCAGGATAGCGGACAGGTGGTTCCCTCCCGAAAAGGTGGAGGAGTTCAGGGAACTTTGCGACGTGATAACCGCCGAGTTCGAACACGTGGAGGAGGAGGTTCTGGAGAAGGTATCGGAAAAGATGAGACCGAGGGCTGAACTCATACTCATGAAGAGGAGCAGAGTTGAGGAGAAGAAGACCCTCTTCAGGCTCGGCTACCCCCTCCCTCGGTTCGTGTGGGGGACGGGGAGTGAGCTAAAGGAGATGGTTAACCTCATAGGACCGCCCGTCGTTGTGAAGAGGGACAGTATGGGATACGACGGGAAGGGGCAGTGGAGGGTAAGCTCGGTAAAGGAAGTAAAAGGGTTGGGAGAAGATGAGAAGTTCGTGGTCGAGGAGTTCGTGGACTTCGAAGCTGAGGTCTCGGTAATAGGGGTCAGGGACATGTGGGGAAACATAAGGACCTTCCCCCTAACGGAGAACCACCACAGCGACGGGATACTCCTCCACAACAGGACAAGAACTACACCCGAAGTGGAGAGGGAGGCTGTGGAACTCGTAAAGAGCCTGATGGAAGACTTGAAGGTCGTCGGTCTCCTCGCCGTCGAGCTATTCCTAACCCGAAATGGGAAGCTCCTCATAAACGAGGTGGCCCCGAGACCCCACAACACGGGACACTACACCCTCGACGGGACAGAAACCTCCCAGTTCGAGAACCTTTTGAGGGCTGTTTGCGGTCTTCCCCTCGGCTCCACCCGTCTGAAGACACCTGCCGGCATGGTGAACATACTCGGTCTTGACCTCGAAGACTTCAGTCCGGAAGAGATCCTCAAGATAGAAGGGGCAAAGCTTTACTGGTACGGGAAGGAGAAAAGACCGAGGAGGAAGATGGGACACGTAAACGTAGTCGGAAGGTCGGAGGAGGAGGTAAGCGTGAAGATAAAGAAGGTTTTGAGTCTCCTCTACCCGAAGGAGACGAAAAAATCATGAGAAGGGCTGTCGAGGTCCTCAAAAGGATCATTCCCAAGGTCAAAGAGCATGTGGAAAGGAGAATGAGCGAGTTCGAGAGGCTCGGGAGGAAAGGGAAGACGAGGTTCGACTTCAGACCTTTTCTGAACGAGGTTTACGAAGCGGACGTGTTTTCGGAGCTTTGCTTTTGTATCCTCACAGCCAACTCCTCCGCGAGCATGGGGATAAGGATACAGTCGGAGGTGGGATCGGAAGGCTTCAGGGAGATGCCCCTCGAGGATCTTACCCGCATTATAGCCAAGCACGGTCACAGGTTTCCGGAGCAAAGGGCGGAGAGGATAGTGGAGCTGAGGGAGAGGGAGGAGGGGATCTTAGAACTCATCGAGAGGGAGAGGGACCCATTTCTTCTGAGGAGGCTCCTCGCGGACCCCTCCTCGAAGCACAAGATAAAGGGTTTCGGCTACAAGGAAGCTTCCCATTTTTTAAGAAACTTAGGGTTTAAAGAACTCGCCATACTCGACAGGCACGTCTACAGGTTCATGGTGGAGACAGGTCTGTTTCCAGAGGTGAAGACCATGACACCCAAACGCTACACGGAGGCGGAGAAGGTCCTTTCGGAACTCTGCAGACAGCTCGGTCTCTCTCAAGCTGAGCTTGACCTTTACATCTGGTATGCTAAGACGGGAAAGGTTCTCAAGTAGTTGACCGAACTCATAGGGTAGCCAAAAGGATAGCTGTTAGAATTTTATCTAAAAATTTCGGAGGTAGGGTAATGGAGTTCAGACACGTCTTCGTCTGTGTGAACCAAAGACCTCCCGGACACCCTCAGGGTTCCTGTGCGGACAAGGGAAGCAGGGACCTCTACCAGGTTTTCATGGAGAAGCTCCAAGAGGACCCCGAGCTTTTCATGAGCGTTATGGTGACGCCCACAGGTTGCCTCGGACCGTGCATGATGGGACCAACCATAGTCGTCTACCCCGACGCTGTCTGGTACGGGAACGTTAAGAAGGAGGACGTCGAAGAGATAATAAGGGAGCATCTGAAGGGAGGGAAGCCCGTCGAGAGGCTCGTGGTGGGGAGGGGGAAACCGCCGGGGATGTTCTAACCCTGTCCCGGCACCCCCGCCTCCTCGAACTCTATCTCGAGCCTTTCATGAGGAATTATAGTCGTTATAGCGTGCTTGTAAACGAGCGTCTGCTGTCTCCCGTCCTCGAGCAGGATCGTGAACATATCGAAGGATCTTATCTTACCTTGAAGCCTAACACCGTTCACAAGATAAACGGAGACCTTCACCCTCCTCTTCCTCGCTGTGTTCAAAAAGCTCTCCTGTAGTCTGTAAGGCATCCGCTTACCTCCTCATAGTCATTTTTTCTGTAATATCATAAAGCTTTTTCGCCAGCTCTTCATAGTAAGAGCGGTCCTCCAAACTGTTTATAAGACGCTCAGGGAAGACCTCAACACCGAAATAGGCTCCTATCATGGAACCCACGAGGAAGCCTATCGCGTCCGTATCACCCCCGAAACTACCGTAGGAGTTAACACCCCACCAGAACCCCTCCATAGGCTTTTCAATGTTCGAGAGGAATATGAAAAGTGAAAGGGGAAGGGCTTCTAAGACGAAACTTCCGTTCCCTATCTCCTTTATAGCTGTTTCAAGATCAGCACCCGAATGAACGAGCCTCTGGACCTTTTCTATAGCTTTCTTTGAGTTTACACTCGTTGCGTATCCTTTTAAGGTGTTCAAGAAGGCTATCCTCTCCTCCATGTGTCTCAGGTCGAACTCCTCAAGGACCAAGTAGGATATGCAGGCTCCGAGGATGCTCGCACCGTCGGAAACAGCTTGGCTCCTGTGGGTGAGGAGGGAGACGACCTTCGCCCCTTCGGAGGCAAGGTCAGGGCTGTAGTAGTGGAAGAGACCCATGGCAACGCTCCTCAGTATCCCCTCCACCGAGGAGGAGGTGATGCCGTAAGTCGAAGGGTTCTCACCCCTCGAGAAGATCTCGAGAGACGCTATGAGGGTTGGATCGGGGTATCTGTGCTTTGCCTCGTCTTTATACCATTCGAGGAGCCTGCTCAGGAAGTCTCTGACGTCGAGACACTTCCTCTCCACAAGGCTCTCAAGGAGGATCCTGAGGACCGTGGTCTCGTCGGAGGTCTCCTCAGGAAGCTGTCCGTAAGCTGGACTCGAAGGGTGGGGTGGGACGAAGCCCTCCACCCTTCCCCCGTAAAACTCGTAAACTTGGTCCTTCACTATCTCCTCGACGCACTTCCCTATAGCGTCCCCAAGGGCAGAGCCGAGGATGGCTCCCACAAACTTGTCTTCGATGTGTTTCATAAACTTAATTTTATGCTAAGGTTGGTCTTTGCTCTGCTGTTTACCTTCGCACTCTCCGCGGAGAAGGTCTTTTACCTCATGGGGACATACGCGGTCATAGACCTTCCCGACGAGAGAAAGGTTTACGAAACTTACTTCTATCTTAGAAACCTCGAAGATAAGCTCTCCACCTTCATGGAGAACTCCGAAGTCTCCCTGATCAACAAAAACGCGGGGGTGAGAGCTGTCGAGGTCTCCGAGGAAACACTCCGCGTGATAGAGGCATCCCTTATAGCCAAGGAAAAAACTTACGGCTACTTCGATGTGACCTTGGGAAGGGGTGAGGTAAAGGTCGAGGGAACGAGGGTATTCGCAAGTGCAAGTATAGACCTCGGAGGAATAGGAAAGGGATACGCCATAGAGAGAGCTTACGAGTTCGCCGGAACATCTCAAGGCTTCATATCTATAGGGGGTGACATGAAGGTGTGGGGACACAAAAGGGTCCTCGCGATCAGAGACCCGCTAAGAGAAGGTCCGCTCCTCCAGATGATAAACGCAAAGGACCTTTGCCTCTCCACGTCGGGCAATTACTTCAAGGAACACATAAAGCAGGAAGATCCGGAATTGGTTCAGATAACGGTAGTCTTTACGGACTGCACCTTCGCTGACGCCTTCGCCACAGCCCTCTTCGCCATGCCGAGGGATCTCAGGAGAAAGTTCTACAGGGAAAACCCAAACGTTGGAGTTCTCGAAGTCTTCGAGGACGGTTCCCTTTACATAAACTCCGCCTTCTTCGAATACTTCGAGGTGGTTAAGTTCAAAAAGAAATCGGGTCTCAAAAAGTAGCAAACTTTTCCAAGGGACCACACCGATTATGACGAAAATCATAGATTTTAGGTATTGAGATTTGATTTCATTTTCTAAAAACCGAGGAGGTGGTCGAATGAAGAAGGCTCTCGCAAGCGCACTGATACTCTCCTCCGCAGTCCTCGCTGAAGAGGGCGAACTGAAGAGGTTGAGGGAAGAGGTTGAGGTGATCAAGGAGGAGATAAGGAGGCTGAGGCTCGAGATAGCGGCACCTGAGATAACCGAG
>WFYM01000018.1 GCA_015490115.1 Aquificaceae bacterium | reverse complement strand
TTATAGCTGAGAACGGAGAACATGGGAAGGGGAAGAACCAAAAGGGTAAGGACGGTGAGGACCTGATAGTCTACGTCCCGCTCGGGACCGTGGTAAAAGATGCTGAGACAGGCGAGGTGATATGCGACCTCGTAGAAGAAGGTCAAAGGTGCGTCGTTGCGAGGGGTGGGAGGGGAGGAAGGGGAAACGCCCGGTTCGCCACACCGACGGATCAGGCTCCGAGATACGCGGAGCCGGGGGAGGAGGGTGAGGAGAGGTGGCTGATCTTGGAGCTTAAGCTCATAGCGGACGTCGGGATTATAGGTCTTCCGAACGCGGGGAAGTCAACGCTCCTCTCCAAGCTCACGAGGGCGAGACCTAAGATAGCGAACTACCCCTTCACTACGATCACCCCGAACCTCGGCGTCCTCGAACTCGACGAGGAGAGGAGGATAGTCCTCGCCGACATACCGGGGCTTATTGAGGACGCCCACAGGGGTGCGGGACTCGGACACGAGTTCCTAAGACACATAGAAAGAACCACCATGCTCCTTCACCTCATAGACGTCTCCGACTTCAGGGAGAGGGACCCCATTGAAGCTTTCAGGACAGTAAACAGGGAGCTTGAGCTTTACAGCCAAGAGCTTGCGAGGAAACCCCAGATAGTTGTAGGGAACAAGGTGGACTCACTCTCGGACAGGGGCTACCTTAAGAAGCTCGAAGAAGCTTTCAGAGATATGGGTTACGATTTTTACTGGGTCTCCGCCCTCACGGGTGAGGGTGTGGAGGAGCTAAAAGAGGTCCTCTGGAAAAAGCTCGAAGAGGTGAGGCATGCCGAAGCTGGGAAGGTATAGGTTTTCTTTTGACACTTGGAAGATACTTGAGGTGGACGAGCTTCAGCTCGAAGAGTCCGAGGAGATAGGCTCCCTCGAAGTGGAGACGAAGGATTGGAGACCCATAGAAGGGAAGCCCGCGGGGAACATAAGGGTCGCCTTCGTAGACGGGGTGAGGAGGACCGAAAACCTCGTATACTTGGAGAGCGAGGAGGGGACGCTGTCCAAGGGAGCCTTCGTCTCCATAGGTGTAGGTTCCCTCGTTCTGAAGCTCGGAAGAAAAAACCCCGTGGAGGAGGCTCTGAGGGGCTTAAAGGTCAGAAGGTATTTCTTCGTTGAAAAGGGAACCGACCTCGGTGAGAGGTCGCTCAGGTTCGACCTCGGTGAGACCTCCCTCGAGTTTTCGGTAGAAAAAGCGGAAGGGGAGATATCGCCCCACGTGAATACGGTGATGAGCAGGCTCGAGGCGGAGGTCGCGGAGGAGGTATTCAGGAGGGAAAGACCCGACCTCATAATAACGGACGGAACGGTCCACTACACGACGAAGATAAAGAGCCTACCCTTCGTGGGATACATAAAGAGGCAAAAGAGCTTATACATATACCCTGAAAAGACGTGGATACTGAGGGAGCTTCAGGTAGGTCAGAGGACACCCCTCATCCTCGTCCACTCCCAGCCCACCATAGAGGGTGAAGGTGTAAAGACCTTCGACAAGCTCACCTGGTATGTAAGGATAAGCGAGAACGAGGGGCTGAGCGGTATAGCGAGGCTCGAGGTCCCCGCGGGGATCGGAGTGAAGAGGGCTTCCGCGATAGCGGACATAACAGCTTGGCTCGTCCCGAAGCTCGCCTCGAGGGAGTTCACGGACAAAAGGGCGCCCCAGAACCTGATACCCATAAAGTATCTCGAGAGCATATTAAGGCACAGGCTCGGAAGCCAGTCGCTAATAAGGAGGGTTATAGTGGAGAGAATGCTCAGCCTATGAGTTCCTTCAGTTTCTTCAGGTCCTCTACGAACTCACCTTCAGCCTTCGGGTTCCTCAGTATGTAAGCGGGGTGGTAGGTTAAGAAGACCTTTATTTTAGGGTCGTAAGGGTATGGGAAGACCTTTCCCCTCACCTTCGTCACGGACATGGTCTTTCCCAGTATCCCCTCTCCCGCTGTTGAGCCGAGACAACATATAACTTTCGGCTTTACTATCTCTATCTCCTTCCTCAGGTAAGGGAAGCAAGCCCTTATCTCCTGAGGTGTCGGCTTTCTGTTCTCGGGAGGTCTGCACTTGCACACGTTCGTTATGTAGACCTCCTCCCTCTTCATGCCCATTACTTCGGAGATCTTTTGGTTCAGGTATCTCCCGGCTCTGCCCACGAAGGGCTTTCCTTGAGCGTCCTCCTCCTCTCCGGGAGCTTCGCCCACGAAGACAACGGGGGATTCGGGACTCCCGTCACTGAAAACCACCTGAGACCTGCTCCTGTGAAGGGGACACTTCACACAGTCCTTAAAAGAGGCAAAGTGTTCCTCGAGAAGCCTCTTCTTGTCCTTCACCTCAACCTTCTTTCTCCCGACAGCTCCTTCGGTGATATAAACCTCACCAAAGCCTATCTCCTCGAGGGCTTTTAGCGTCTCTTCGATACCCACCTCAGAAGACCTCCACCACCTCCTCCCTGAACTTTCCGTCGACAAGCTCCCAGCTCCTGTAAGAAACTACCCTCCCTTCCTTCACGGACACGATCACGTAGGAGAAGCCTTCAAAAGCTCTTTCCTCGTCGAACTTGGAGGGTCTGTCCGGGTGGTCGGGGTGTGAGTGGTAGACGCCGACTATTTCGAGACCGAACTCTTTTGCCTTTTCCTCCGCCCTCATGTAGTCCTTCGGGTCTATCTCGTATCTGTCCCTCTTCCTTTCCTTGTTCACGTTCGGTGTCTCGTAGGCTCCGAAGGCTGTCCTCACGTCACCCTGTATCTTGCCGAGCAAAAGACCGCACGTCTCGTAAGGGTAGTCCCTCTCCGCCTGAGCCAATATCTTCTCGAGCGCCCTCCTCCTTATCCTGAGCATAAAAAGATTATAAAAAGGGAAGAGGGAGGGGGTACGCGGGGTCAGAAGACGAGTTCGACTTCGTGGGCGGTGCAGGTTGTCCCAGAACAGCTCACTATCTCAGCTTCTACCATGCTACTGTTTGTTATAGAGCCTTCGCACTCCATAGGAGGGTTAACTGTAATTTCATGACCGTCTTCTAACCTGACCGTAAGACCGAGGTTGCAATCTCCTCCCACAACTTCTCCCCTCGCCTTCACCTCTATCTCCTTAGCGACACACGTCGCCGTGCTAATGTCAAAGGAGGAACACTCGACTTCGACCTTTAGATTGTGGTCTGAGGCAAGCTGGAGGGCATCAACACTCACATCGGTCGCAAGGGAGTAATCAACGGTGAAGGTCATGCCGTTTACGGAGAGTTCGAATGTGTTTTCATCCAGCCTTGTTATATACCCCTCTATCTCGAACTCGTCCCCTTCCCTCTCCATGTGTTCCCACATGCCCATGGCGTGGAGGGGGTAGACTTTGAAGGCTACGGTGCAAGGATCTTGCCTGAGATCTATCTCCGAATCCTTCAGGCTAAAGTCGAGGGCTACGTCCGTGTTCGCGTTCGCTATTACGTTGACAGCCCCCGAAACGTAAAGATAGCACTCGTTTCCCGTATCGGGACAATACGTTCTGTTCGGTTTTCTCGGGTCACCCTCCTCGTTGTATGAGATGAGCGAACACTGATATTCTTGTCCAGTTTGGTCTATAACGTTTACGGGGAACTTCTCCATTACGACGACGAGTCTGTTGTAGGGCTGGGCTGGACAGTTCGTCACGTCGAGGAGCCTGAGGGTGGTCGCAAGGTCAGTAAGGTCAACCCGGTAGGTCTGGTCGGGAGAAAAGACCGTGCAGCCCGTTCCCGTTCCCGTGTGTTCGAGCCTTATCTCCTTTATACCCACCTCCACCTTTTTGGCACCGTCGAGGGGGTCATCGGTAAGATACAAAGATACCGTTCCGCTCGAAGTTTCTCCTCCTCCGCAGTTGTAAGCGAAAAGTCCAGCACCTAAGACGGCTCCGAGAATTGTCAGCTTCCCTTTCATCTCCTTTACCTCCTTCCGGTGTAAAGTTAGTGTCTTCGCGTTACCTTAGCGTTACCTTTATGGAAAAGACACCCTCCTTGTAGCTGTGTTCTACTTTCCAGCCCATCTCCTCGGAGAGCTTCTTCACTATGGAAAGACCGAGTCCAAGCCCCCTCTGGGACTCCCTGTAGTATCTCTCGAAGACCTTGGAGGGGTTCTTGAGGGGCTTTGAGGAGTTCTCGACCAAGAAGGTCTTTCCTTTCAGCTTCACCCTCACCCACCCGTTCCTTACGTTGTGCTTGAAGGCGTTGCTTATTAAGTTCTCCACTATCCTCCTCCAAGCGTTCCTGTCAGCCTTTACTTTCACCTTTTCCGCTTCTACGCTCACCTCTATCTCCGGGTATAAGCTTTTGAAGTTTTCGAGGACATCGAGGAGCGTATCTTTGAGATCGATCTCCTCGAGCTTCAGCTCAACCTTAGTAAGAAGGGGTCTCAGGTTCTCCTGAAGGGAAACTATTTGATTGAGGGCTGCCATCGACCTTTTTACCTCTTCACCGCTGTATTTTTTCCCTATCAGCTTCAGGTTTACCATAAGGCTCATGAGGGGTGTGTTAAGGTCGTGGACTATGTCCCTCGTTACCTCCTCTATCATAATAAGAGCCTTCCTGAGGGGGTTTATGGAGTAGAGGGAGAATATCAGCGAGAGGAGGGCGGAGACGAAAGAGGAAGCCAAGAATATACCGAGGGTCTTCAGGGCAACTCCCCTCAAGTCCCTTTTGTAGCTCTCCGAAGGGTAGTAGATCTTGAGGGCGTCCTTCTTCGTTCCGGGAACGGGAACGAGTATGGAAAGTCCCTTCTCCTCCTCGAAGAGTTCGTAGAACTTATCACCTTCCTTTAAGGGAACCACCTCTATCTTGAACCTCTCACCTTCGAAGGTGTAGCTGAAGTTCTTGAGTTCGAGGTATATCCTGTTCTTCAGGTTTATGGTCTCTATCCTGAAGATTAGGAGGGATACGGCTCCGAGCAAGACCTCCACGGTGAGAAAGAAGAGGAGAAAACCCTTCAGAAGGGACTCCCTCTCGTAGGAGGTCTTGGGAAGCAAGTCCTTAATCAAGGACGTAACCGACCCCCCTCACGGGTCTTATGTTGAGACCCGTCTTTTTTCTGAGCTTGTTCATGGTGACCCTGAGGGCTACAGGGGAAGGGTTCACCATCAGGTCGTAAAGCTCCTCGTGGGTCACCACCCTTCCCCTGTTCCTGAGGAGCTTGAGGAGTATGCTCCTTTGGACCTCACCGAGTTCTATCTCCTCCTCCCCTTTGAAGAACCTCCCGTCCCTGTAGACTACGTCCCCGTATCTCAGCTCTTCTTCTTTTTTCCTTAGCCTCGCCTTTATCCTGACAACAAGCTCTTCAGGGTCGAAGGGCTTCTTTATGTAGTCCTCCGCACCCACGGAAAAGCCCCTCTCTATGTTTCCGACGTCTGTCAATGCGCTTATAAAGAGCGTTGGTGTATCGTCCCTCATCTCCCTCAGGTCCCTTATAAGCTCTATGCCGTCCCCGTCTCCCAAGTTTACGTCGAGGACGTACATGTCGTATCCTTTCCTTTCCATTTTGTCGATCGCCTCCGAGTAAGAGGTGGCTACCGTCACCTCGAATCCTTCCGACTCGAGGTATGACTTCAGGCTCTCGGCGAGTATCCTGTCGTCCTCTACGAGAAGTATCTTGAACCCCATCCTATTTAATTTAGAACCTGATCCCTATCCTGAAGGTAGCCCTCTGATCGACAGCCCTCTCCTCAAGACCGTAACTGTAGCCGAAGGTAGCGTAAACCCTCCTCGTGAGGTCAAAAAGTAAAAATGCGGAGACGTAGCTCAGGTTCCCTCCGGAGGGGGAACTCGTTGTGTCGTAGGAGAGGCTAACGTAAAGGTTTTCCGTAAAGTCGTATCCTGAGCCTACGGAGACGGAAAGGAGGTCCCTCCCCTCCCTCAAGGTATACCCCCCGTAAAGGAAAAGATCGAGCCTCCCCAAAAGGAGGTCGAGAATTACCGAGGGTGTGAGGTGGAGATCCCCGGCTGTGAAGGGTTCCTCTCCCGTCGGGAGCCTCACCCTCAAACCCGGTATGACGAAGAGGTTACCGACCGAAAACCTGTAGCTACCGTAGACTGTAGAGTCCCCCGGACCCTCTCCGTATAGTTTGCTGTAGACGTAGTATCTCGTCGTGAAGGAAATGTAAAATTTGCTGTAGTAGTAAGCTAAGGAGGTGAGGAGGGCTGTCCTCGTCTCCGGACCGTTGGACAAAAAGCTCGCACCCACCCTGAGGTAGAACCTCCCCTCAGGTCTCTCTATGGGACACCCGTATTTGTCGACGAGGACGAGTATAGGTGTCCCGGGACATTTGTCTTTACTGTCTTCTACGCCGTCGAGGTCCGAGTCCTTGAAGGCGAAGGAAAGACTAAAGAGGAGCAAAGACAGGAGGTAAACTCTGGTTTTCATGGAGGTCTATTATATTAGTGTTTTCCGTGTTCCCTCCCGTGTTCTCTCTCTTCCCTCTCCTCCATCTCCTCAGCCTTTTCCATCATCTCCTCCATGCCGTGTTCCATCTCCTCAGGACCTTCCATACGCTCCATCTCCTCGAACCTCTCCTCCATCTCTCTCCTCTCAGTTAGCTCCTCGTAAACCCTCCTTATCATCTCCTCCCTCTCCTCCCTGCTGAGTTCCCTTAGCCTGAGTTTTAGCTCGTTCATCACCTTGTATCTTTCTTCAGGAGGAGTCCTCTTTACCTCGTCTATGAGCCTCAGGATCTCCTCCTTCAGGTCCTGAGAGAGGGCGAGCGAGAAAAGAAGGAATGCGAGGGCTAAAATTCTCATGCTTTAATTATATTAGTCTCCCGTTAACAGAATGTTACCTATGGAGAGGGAGCGGATATACCTCTACTTCTTCCTCACACTTATGGTAGTCTTCCTCCTCCTCGCCCTCTTTACCCTCACCCCCTTCATAGTCCCCATCCTCTGGGCTGTCGTCCTCAGCATAGTCATATACCCTGTCCACATGTATGTCCAGAGGTTGGTAAGGAGCAGAACCTTGTCCGCCTTTATAGTCACTTCCGTAGTTTTCCTCTTCCTCATAGTTCCCTTGAGCATAATAAGCGTTCTCGTCGTCCAGCAACTCGTCGACGTGACACAAAAGGTTCTTCTCTTTTTGAAACAGCACAGCTACAAGGATATACTCGAGCAGGTGTCGAAGATCCCTTTGGTCAGGGACTACGTCAGCGGTCTCGAACCCGTCGTTGAGTTCCTCCAGAGGGAGGAGGTGAGGAAGGTGATCGCCGAGTCGCTACAGAGGATCTTGAGGTTCTTGGGTGACAAGCTCGGTCAGGTAGCCTTCGTCATGGGTAAGAACGTCTTTTACACCTTCGTCTTCCTCCTCGCCTTCTTCTTCTTACTGAGGGACGGTCTCGACATCCTGAGGAGGATCGAAAGGCTCATACCCATGGACAAGGAGGACCTCGAGAGGGTAATGGGGACCGTATACAGAACGACGCTAGCTGTAGTTTACGGTTCCGTCGGGACAGCTATGATACAGGCTTTTCTCGGATACGTAGGCTACTCGATCGTTGGTATAAACTTCGCACTCCTTTGGAGCGTGGTCACCTTCTTCGCAGCCTTCATACCGCCCTTCGGTGCTTCGGCGGTTTGGTTCCCCCTCGCTGTCTATACCTTCTTCAATATAAGTCCTTGGAAGGCTCTGTTCTTAGGTCTTTGGGGCATGCTCTTAATATCTACGATGGACAACCTGGTGAGACCTCTCATAATAAAGCAGGGGATAAACATACCTTACGTGGTCCTCTTCTTCGCAACGATAGGAGGTCTTTTGAAGTTCGGCTTCATAGGTCTTTTCTTAGGACCGATAATATTCACCACCCTCTTCACACTCTTTAAGATCTACGAGAGGCGCATACTCAACCGAGATACTTGAAGGCTTTGTCCCCTATGTCCTTTCTGAAGTGCATACCTTCGAAGCGGATCTTCGAGACCGCCCTGTAAGCTCTTTCCTTCGCTTCCTTTAGCGTCCTTCCGTAGGCACAAACGTTTAGGACCCTCCCTCCGTTCGTGACCACCTTCCCCTCCCTGATGGTTGTTCCCGCATGGAAGATAACAACTTCTTCCTCCCTTTCCGCTTCCTCTATGCCTTTTATCTCTACACCCTTTTTCGGGCTTTCCGGGTATCCCTCAGAAGCTATAACCACGTCCAAAGCCCACCTTTCGTCCTCCTGAATGCTCACCTTTTTACCTTCGTAGAACTCAAGCATAGCTTCTAAAAAGTCGTTCTTTATCCTCATCAGGATGGGCTGGGCTTCCGGGTCTCCGAGCCTCACGTTGAACTCGAGGACTTTGGGTCCCTCCTCCGTTATCATGAGACCAACATAGAGGAAACCCCTGTAGAATATCCCCTCTTCCTTTAGACCTTTGAGGGTCCTCTCCACGATCTCTTCCCTTATCCTCCCTTCCGTCTCAGGGTCTATCACGGGTGTCGGTGAGTAGGCTCCCATACCTCCCGTGTTGGGACCCCTGTCCCCGTCGAGGAGCCTCTTGTGGTCCTGAGAGGTCGGGAGGGGAACGTAGCTCTCCCCGTTCACCATTACTATGTATGAAGCCTCCTCCCCTTCCAAGAACTCCTCTATTACCACCCTCCTCCCAGACTCACCGAAGACACCCTCCCTCATGAACCTGTGTATGGTCCTTATAGCCTCCTCCTCCGTGTTGCAGACTACAGAACCTTTACCTCCCGCAAGTCCGTCCGCCTTCACAACTATGGGCGTCCCCTTTTCTCTTACATACTTCTCCGCAAGGTCCGGATCTTCGAAGACTTCGTATTCAGCCGTCGGGATCCCGTGCCTTTCCATAAATTTCTTGGCGAAGGCTTTGCTACCTTCGAGCCTCGAAGCTTCTTTGGAGGGTCCGAATATCTTGAGACCCCTCCTCTCGAAGGCGTCCGCTATCCCCTCCACGAGGGGTGCCTCCGGACCGACAACGGTAAAGTCTATTCCCTCCTTCAGGGCGAAGTCCGCTAAGGCTTCGACTTCCGTCGGGGAAATGTTCACCTTTTTGGCTATCCTGTCTATCCCCGCGTTCCCGAGGGTGCAGTAGATCTCCTTTACGAGTGGACTCTGGGATATCTTCCAGACGAGGGCGTGTTCCCTTCCTCCGTTGCCGACTACGAGGACTTTCACGTGAAAGTATTATAACTAAGAGTATGCTGAGGGGCTTTATATTCTGGAGGGTTACGAAGATCACCTACTTCACAGCCCTCCTCCTCTCCCTCATAGTCTTAGTGGTTCAGGTCTACAGGCTGAGCTTCATAATACTCGGTCTTCCAATATCCAGTTCCTTCCCTTTTTTCCTGAGCTGGTTTGTCTACTACAGCTTCTTCTTCATACCCGACGGGATACTCGTAGCTGTCGCCCTCGTCCTCCACGACCTAAAAGAGAAGAAGCTCCTCCAAGTTATGGAATCTTTCCACATATCTCCCTATAAGGTCCTTGCCCTCTTTTCCATGCCTGTGGGTGTGTTTTTGGTGCTGAGCTTTTTCTTCTCCTTTTTGCTGTTCGAGGAGCAGGTGTCCTTTGCAACGAGGAGCCTCCTGATCAAGTATAAGGACAGGCTCTTTGAGAACTTGCCCGAAAAGACCTTCCTCGAGGCGGGTGGTATGGTGGTCTACGTGAGGGAGAGGGAGGGAAGCACTCTAAAGGGTGTGTTTTTGAAATACAGGGACTCCGTTGTCGTGGCGGAAAGGGCTGTCTACGAGGGTGAGGGGAGGTTCTTCTTCAGGAAGGGCTACCTCGTTACCAAGGAGAGGGGAAAGTATTTCCTCATGAGCTTCGACACTTACAGACTCGATACTGAAGAGAGGTTCTCAGCTCAGCTGAGAAAGAAGAGGATAGCCAAGGAGAGGATTCTAAACCTTTTGAACACAGCTTTCATCCCTATACTCTTTCTCTGCGCCTTCTTCGGGACGCTGAAGCTCTGCAGGACCCACCTTCAGGTCTACTACCTCATAGCCCTCTTCCTCGTAGCCCACCAACTCTTTATCTTTTCTTTAAAGGTCACCCTTTGAGGGTCTTCAGCTCCCTCCCCAGCTTCTCCTGAACCGACTCGACTTTCGCCCTTATCCTTCCCGACTTCCCCTCCCTGTAGTCTATCTTCATGGTGATGGATATCCTCGGACACTCCTTCCTCATCTCCTCGAAGCCTTTCTTCAAGACCTCCATCACCTCCTCCCAGCTCTCCCCCTCCACTATGGTCCCCATGGGGGTGAGGACGTAGGGGAGTCCGGACCTGTCTATGACGTCGACGACTTTGGCAACGTATTTGCTCACGCTCTCTCCTTTCCCTATGGGTGTCATGCTCACGAAGACGAGGAAGCTCATGGTGATATTATACAAGAAGTCTCTTCGCCTGAGACTCCTCCATGGGTCTCGCCAAGAGGAACCCTTGGACCATATCGCAACCGAGGACCCTGAGGAGGTTTAGCTGCTCTTCCGTCTCCACACCTTCAGCTATGGTCTGCATGCCGAGTCTCCTCGCCAAGCTTATTACCGTCTCAACTATGGCGAGGCTCTTCGGGCTTTCGGTCATCCTGTGGACGAACTCCATGTCTATCTTGAGGACGTCGACGGGAAGGGTCTCAAGGTAAGCGAGGGAGGAGTATCCCGTCCCGAAGTCGTCTATGGCGACCTTCACCCCAGCTTCCCTGACGGTGCTTAAAAATCTCCTCGCGTGATCAGGCTCCTCGACCAAGAGCCTCTCCGTTATCTCGAGCATGAGCCTGCCTTTTGTTTTTCTCGCTACGCTCTCCACTTTTTCGAGGAAGGAAGGGTCCCTGAAGCTCTTAGGAGATACGTTGAAGGAAACGCAAACGCTATCCTCCAGACCCTCCGCGAACCTCCCTATTTTGTCGAGGAGGGAGTCCTCCACCCTCCTCATGAGACCCGTCCTCTCGAGGACGAAGATGAAGTCCTTGGGAGTTAAAACTTTTCCGTTTTCCCTCAGCCTTATTAGTGCTTCGAAGCCTGCGATCTTCCTCGTATCCGTGTAGTAAAAGGGCTGGAGGTAGAGAAGGAACCTGTCCTCCTCCACAGCCCTCTCGAGCCTCTCCCTTAACTTGAAGTATTCGGTTACCATCACGTTTATGTCACTGCTGAAGAACCTGTAGGTGTTCTCCCCTTCCCTCTTCGCAAAGGAGAGGGCTGTGTAAGCTTTTTCGAAGAGTTCGGTAACCGTCTCAGCGTCCTTAGGATAAACGGAAGCTCCCACGTTGAGTGTGAGGAGAACCGTCTCGCGACCCGTCTTTATCGGGTATTTAGTCAAGGAAAGGATCTTCTCCATCAGTGTGGTTATGTCCTTCTCACCCACGTTTCTGGCGAGTATGCCGAACTCGTCAGCACCTACCCTCGCCACTATGTCCCTCCTGAAGAGACTGCTCTTTAGGAACTGGGCTACCCTCCTTAAGATCTCGTCTCCCGTCTTCGTCCCGTAGAACTGGTTCATGGAGGCGAAGTTGTGAAGGTCTATTACCATGAGGACGTGGGTGCTATCCTTTTCCCTTTCGATGGCTGTCTCTACGCTCGCCAAGAACCCCTCCCTGTTCGGGAGGTGGGTCACGACGTCCATATACCTTAGCCTCGCCACCTCCTCTTGGAGCATCTTCTCTGAGGTGACGTCCCTACCTATGCCGACGAACCTGAGTTCCCCCTTCCCTATCTTTACGGGAACTATCGTCTGCTCAAGATAGAAGATCTCACCGTCCTTCCTCCTGTTTACGAACATGGCTTCGAAGATCTTTCCAGCCCTTACCGTCTCCCAGAGTCTTTTGTAAAATTCGGTTGTGTGGTAGCCCGACTTGAAGACACTCGGCTTCCTGCCTATCAGCTCGTCCGCCGAGTAGCCCGATATCTCCTCAACAGCCCTGTTTACGTAAAGTATGTTCCCCTCCTCGTCCGTTACGAGGAACCAGTCGTGGGCTTTCTCAACAGCTGTGCTTACTATCTTCATATGCTTTTCCTTGCCTATCCTCTCCATGGCGAAGGATATCTCCCTTTGGACCTCCTTCAGGAACTCGATCTCCTCCTCGGTGAACATGTTGGGAGTTTGGGAGTATATGTTTATTACCGCAACTACCTTCCCTCCCCTCATGATCGGTATGGCACAAGAAGAGAGGAGCTTCCTCCTTACCATCTGGTCCCGCCACCTCTTCAGCTTCGGGTTTCTCCTCGTGTCCGGGTTTATGACTATGACCCCCTCCTTCACAGCCCTTTCGGAAAGCTTCCCGCCTTCGGGAACGTCCCCCACCTCACCGCGGACAACAAGGGGAGTGATGCTTCCCTTTTCCGGGATACCTACCCAAACCATCCTGAACTTAGCTTTGTCGACGAGGAGGTTCGCCACCTCCTTTAAGAGTTCAAGCTCGTCGCCCACCTCGGAAACTATACGGCTGAGATCTTTGAGAACCCCGAACATACGCTCGAATTTGCTCTTCTTCGTCACATCGACGAAGAGGATAAAACCTGCGGGCTTGCCCTCCCACCAGATCGTTTCGCTGAAGGCGAAGACCTCCTTGACCCTGCCGTCGCCTGTAGTGACGGGAACGTTAGCGTATGTGGACCTGAACCTCTCACCTTTCAAACGTCTTTTTATTATCTCCCTCACCCACTCCTTGTTTTCGTAAGCGACGAGCTGGTCAACGCTCCTTCTCTTCAGCTCCTCTTCGGGGTATCCGAGTATCTCCTGAGCAGCCCTGTTCGCGTAAACTATCCTGTCCCTGTAGACGAGGACACCTATGCCCGATGCGAAGTTGAGGGCTGTGAAGACATCGAAAAGCTCCTTTTCCTTCGTCGCGTCCTCCCAAACACCTACGACCTCGAACTTCCTTCCTTCCGAAGAAACCGGGATTAGGGTGTCCCGAATATAGGCGTAGCTCCCGTCCTTTCTTTTGAACCTGAAGACCCTCGTCGCGGGTCCCCGATCCAAGCTCAAACCTCTGCACACTTTTAGAAACTCCTCGAGGTCGTCTGGATGGACGTTCTTCAAACACCACTCAGGGTCCCCCTTTATCTCCTCCGCACTCCAGCCTGTCAGCTTCTCAACCCAGCGTGTGAGGAAGTCAACCTCCTTTACACTTACACCCTCTCCGCTCACCTCAACAACAGCCCTGTAAACTGCAGCGGGTATCTTTTCGAAGATCTCGCTTCTTTCCATTGGTTATACTAAAATATCGTGTTAAAAGAACTTAGTTTGAGCATGAGGGGGGTTTTGGCTTTCCTCAGTATCTTAGTCCTTTCGTGGGGCGGGGACGTTTTCGGTCCCCTCGAGAGGGGAGACCCCATACCTTCTTTTAAGAGGTTCCTTAAAGGGAAGGCTACGGAGGTAGACCTATACCTTATAAAGGGCATAACCGAGGGTCTCGAAGTCAAGGTTCCCAAATACATGGACTTTTACGCGGAGGGGCTGGTAAAGGAGCTGAGGGGGGACCTCGAAGGTGCAATAAGGAGCTATTTAAGGTCCATAGAACTCGAGCCAAGATACAACCCTTCTTACTTTAGGTTCAACGAACTCATAAGAAAGGTCAAAAACCCGGAAGTATACAGGGAGAAGATAACGAAGATACTGAAAAAGAGGTTCGAAAAAGCCCCTCCCGTCGTTGTGGAGAACCCGAAAGGCAAGGTTGTGTTCCTCGTTGAGAAGATGTCCCAGTATCTCCTCATATACGAGGGGAAGAGGCTGAAAGGTCTCTACCCGGTAACCACCGGAGAGGACTGGGGTGACAAGTGGAAGGAGGGGGACAGGAGGACTCCGGAAGGTATTTACTACTTCACGAGGTTCATTCCCCCAGAGAGGCTCCCAAAGATATACGGGGGGATAGCTGTGGTCCTCAACTATCCGAACCCTGTCGACAGGCTCCTCAAAAAAGGAGGGAGCGGTATATGGCTCCACGGTAGCGAGGAGGAGAACAGGAACAGGATACCCTTCAGCACGAGGGGTTGCGTCGTTGCGAACAACGAGGACTTGAGGACCATAGTAAAGAGCATAAAGCCCGGAAACACATTAATAGCCATATACAAGGCGATACCGGATAAGCTAAAGACGGAAAACATAAAGAGCTTCCTCGAAGAGTGGGAAAGGAGCTGGGAAGAAAAGGACGTCGAAAGGTTCCTCTCCTTTTATTCGGACAGGTTCACTTGGAAGGGAGGTGGCATAAAGGAGTGGAGGGATTACAAGAGGAGGGTGATAAAGAACAAGAGGTGGATAGACGTCAAGATAGAAAACCTCACGGTCCTCGCCTTCAGGAGGGGTCTCTCTGAAGAGGCTGAGTATTACGTTGCGGAGTTCCGTCAAATATACAGGTCTGACAGATACTCGGACGAGGGCATAAAGAGACTTTATATTATAAAAGAAGGAAAGAAACTTAAGATACTGAGGGAAGAGTTCAGAGAGGGAGGGTGAAAGATGTTGGCACTCCTCCTGATAATTACAGCTTCTTTGTCTTTCGGTCTTTGCCCCTCCTCCGTTGACGTCTCCCTCGAGATGGAGTCGAAGACTGTGGAGGTCGAGGGGAAGGTCTACAGGAGGGCTGACGTTCTCGTCTTCATACCCGTCAGCACGAGGGAGCTGGAGAAGGTCCCCTCCTTAAGGGAAGAAGTGTCTGTGGAGAAGCTCGAAGGCAACCTCTACAGGGTAAACCTGAAGATCAGGAACGTCTCGATTGAAAAGGTGGAGGGGGCGAGCCTTCTCCAGAGGGGGAGGGTTATAGAGGATTCGATAGTCGCGAGCAAAATAATATCGAGGAGACCGCTGATACTCGAACCTGTATACCTCTTCCCCGCGGACCTCAGGGAAGACTCGGCGGTCGTGAAGCTCCCTCCCCTCGACCCCGGCGACGAGCTTGAGGTAGCCTACTTGGTTAGGGGTCCCTTCGAGGAGCCTGAGATATCGGGAGGTGAGGTCACAAAACCCAAAAAAGTCTACGTCCTCGTGGCGAAGTACTCGATCCTCTTCCCCTACGCGAGGGCAAAGACGGAGGACGTGAACCTCGAAAACGTAAAAGAGGTCCTCGAAGGTTTGAGGAGGATAGGTCTCAGACCTATAGTCAGGGTCGTCGGCATAGCTGACGGGAAGACTAAGGACCCGGATAGGAACAGGGAGGTCGCAAAGGAGAGGGCGAGGTTCGTGGCTTCGAAGATACTGGGGAGCGGTTTCGCCTGCTACCTTAGGAGGGAGCTTGCAGGGAACATCACAGGCGGACGTTGATCCCCTTCTCTTTTAAGTAGCTCTTCAGCTCGGGTATCGTGACCTCACCGAAGTGGAAGAGGGAGGCTGCAAGGGCAGCGTCCGCCTTCCCCTCTTCGAAGACCTCAAAGAAGTGTTCCTTCTTTCCCGCACCACCCGAAGCTATAACTGGTATGGACACAGCCTCGGCTACAGCCTTGCAAAGTTCTATATCGTATCCCTCCTTAGTCCCGTCCCTGTCCATGGAGGTGAGGAGTATCTCACCCGCACCGAGGGACTCCACCCTCCTCGCCCACTCAACCGCGTCGAGTCCCGTCGGCGTCCTCCCCCCGTTTATGTAAACCTCCCAGCTTTTTCCTTTCCTCTTAGCGTCTATGGCGACCACTATGCACTGGGAGCCGAAGGCTTTCGCCCCCTCCTCCACTATCTTCGGGTTCTTGACAGCTGAGGTGTTCACGGACACCTTATCCGCTCCAGCTTCTAAAATTTTCCTCATGTCCTCCAAGGTCCTTATGCCACCCCCGACCGTAAAGGGCATGAAGACGGTCTGGGCTACCTCCTTTACCACCTCTATCATTATCCCCCTTCCCTCAGCTGAAGCCGTTATGTCGAGGAAGACGAGTTCGTCAGCACCTTCCTCTTCGTATCTCTTCGCCACCTCAACGGGATCGCCCGCATCCCTTAAGTTCACAAACTTTACCCCCTTCACGACCCTTCCCCTGTCCACGTCGAGGCAGGGGATTATCCTCTTCGCGAGCATGGGAAAATTTTACGATATTCAATTCAAGGAGGTGGAGCCATGGGTCAGAAGTTTTCGGGAGAGGTGATCAGGGAGAAGCTGATATACGACTCCAAAACTGGAAAGCCTGTGAAGGAGGTGGTCGTAGAGGAGGACAGGATAGTTGTCGTGAAGGAGGGAGGGGAGAAGGTGGAGATACCCAAAAATACGGTAAGGGCGAAGCACATACTCATGAGGCTAAGCCACGGTTTGGGTGAGATAACGGAAGCAATATACGTATAATCTTTCGTATGGAGGTTGAGATAAAGAAAGGTAGCCTACTCGAGGTCGATGCGGAGGTCATAGTCAACCCGGCTAACAGCCAAGGCTACATGGGGGGAGGTGTCGCGGGGGTCATAAAGAGGTTCGGAGGCGAGGAGATAGAGAGGGAAGCCCTCTCTAAAGCTCCCGTACCGGTCGGCGAAGCGGTCCTCACAACTGCTGGGAAGCTGAAGTTCAAAGGGGTCATACACGCCCCGACGATGGAAGAGCCTGCCATGAGAACCACCGAAGAGAAGGTAAGGAGGGCAGTAAGGGCAGCTTTGAAGCTCGCTGACGAGCTTTGCTTCAGAAGTATAGCCTTCCCCGGTATGGGGACGGGTGTGGGTAGGGTCCCGAAAGAGGTCGCAGCAAAAGCCATGGTGGAGGAGATAAAGGAATTTAAAGCTCGCTGTCTGGAGAAGGTGGTCTTAGTGGACGTGGACGAGGATATGGTCAAGGAGTGGGAGAAGGCGGTCGAGGAGCTTCTCAGCACTTAAACACGCCCTCTCTTCGCACACGTTAGGGAAACAGGGCGAGCATTCGAGACCCAATGTAACCTGCCACACCCTTCTCCCCAAAGGTCTCCAAACTAAGGGATCTGTAGGTCCGTATATAACCACCGAGGGGACCCCGAGATAAGAGGAAAGGTGGGAAACACCGCTGTCGAGTCCGACAAAAATTTTGGCACCCTTCAGAGCCTTTGCCATCCACAAAGGGTCGTTCGTTTCAACGAAGGGACTAACCTTTCCCTTTAGCCAACCGTCAGCTTCGCCGATGAGGTAAACGACGTCAAAGCCGATATACGATAGGTAGTCTTGGAGCCTGAGGAACAACTCAAGGGGAGGGTTCTTCTTCGGAGACCCGCTCGACGGGTGGAGAACTACCTTTCCCTCCAGAGGGGAAGCTGGAGCGGGATCCAAGGGAAGCTCCGAAGAAAAACCCTCTTCGAGACCGAGGGACCTCAGGTAATGCTCGACTACCCAAACCCTTCTCTCCGGGAAGGGTCTCACGTTACCCTCAAAGGAGATCACAGCTTCGAAGTCGAAGTCCCCTTCGGGAATAAAGGAGAGAACCTCGTCAGCCCAACCGACTTCCTTAGCTATCTTAAAGTAGTCGGTGTTCCCGACAGCTGTGACCTTGTAGCCTTTCCTTTTCAGTATCTCAAGTATAGGAAAGGTAAGAAGTGTGTCTCCGAGACCTCCCCTCCTGTAGACGAGGGCTTTCATTTTAAAGCCCGAGCCTTATCCTCACACCCATGTAGACCATCAAAAGACTCAAAAGGAGGTTTACAATACCCAAGTTCCTCGCCCATCTTCTGTGGAACTCGGACCCAACAGCCTTCCTACCGGCCCAAAGGTCGTGGAGAAGGGAAACGACGAGTATTATCACAAAAAGGGCAAGCTTCTCTTTTATAGTTCTCCTCTCAAGACCCCCGTGGACGAGGTAGGCTATACCGATGCCCGTGAGGAATAAAAGACCGAGCGTCAAAAAAGTTCCGTAAAGGCTGAACCTCCTTCCTACCTCCTGAAAGACCTCGTTCCTGTAGGGTCTGCTCCTTATGAAGGGTGCAACCACTAAGGAGAGGAAGATCATACCGCCTACCCAAAAGGAAGCCAAGACAACGTGGAGCCAGATGAGTAACTCCTTCGTGAACATGTGATTACATTCTACCAGACGATCTCCCGAAGAACAAGAAAAACACCTATAACGAAAACGCTAAGAGAGACGATCGTTTTGAACGAGCCCTCCTCAATACTGCGGAAGAGAAACATCCCCGCAAAGACACCCGCGGGGACAGATAAAGGAGCCGGGATTATGAGGAGTGGATCGAAAGACCCTATTCCACCTTCGAGCAGGTAAGATAAGGTCCTCACGATTATGTTAGAAGCGAAGAAGAAATTAAGCGTCAACTTAAAAACTTCAACGTTTTTTACAACCTGGTTCAGATAAACGACGGGTGGAGGTCCTCCTATACCGACAAGACCCGCAAAGAACCCTCCCACGAACCCGAAGAAAAGCCCGGTGTGAAGACTTCTTCTTAGTGCGATCTTCGAAAGGACACCCCTCTGAACTCCAAGATCGTATACACCAAGAAGGAGAATAAAGACACCTATAAGGAGCCTCAAAGTTTCCTTTTCGACCGCAAAGAGGATCTTCGTCCCGGCGATTATTCCGGGAACAGAACCCCCAATAAGGGGAAGAAGAACACGGAAGTCCGGTTTTGCTCTCCTAAGACCTACAAAGATCAGGGAGAAAACACCGACGAGGTTCACAAGAGCTGAAGAGACCACCACCTCCCTCGGGTCGTGGAAAAGGGAAAGGACACCGACTATGAATATACCCGCCCCGAAACCCGTAAAGCCCTGAAAAGCCCAGGCGAGGAAGTATATCAGGGCGTCCAGAAGGTATATCACAGACCTCTGCTAAGACCCAAAAGCCTCTTTATCCTGTCTTTTATACCGCTGAACCTCCTCTTGTAATCACTTTTCAGCTTCTCAACGGAACCCGCTATGAAACCGCACACGGAAGAGAGGACCTTACCGTTATTTCCTAAAGCGTCCTTATACATGAACTCTTTTAAGATCTCGTTTATCATCTCGAGCGTCCTTACCGTCCTGTATATCGACTCCTCAGAGCTAAGATCCACAGCGTTAACCTTCTCCTTAAGAACTTCTCCTATCCCTTCCACAGCGTAAGAGAGGCTCCTCTTTGCCACTTCGGGGTCCGTAGGAAAAGAGGTGTAGATCTCGAGGAGCTTTGCCCTCAGCTTTAGCTTGAACTCCATGAGGTGGTTGTCGAAAGGCTCAAGTTCACCCAGCCTGTCCATGAAGTCCCTCACCATCTTTATGACTATGTCTTCGAGGCTCATAATCCTTTCCATGGCTCTCCTCCTCCGAAAAGGGATAATTATAAAATTAACTGATGAGGGACTACCTTGAGTTCTTCGGTTTCAAAGACGATCCCTTCAAGATTACTCCCGACTCCCACTACTTTTTTTTATCCGAGTCACACCAAGAAGCCCTCTCATCCCTCAAATACTTACTGGATTCGGAGGAGGGCTTTGCCGTCATCATAGGTGAACCCGGAACAGGGAAAACCCTAACCGTGAGGAAGTTCATAGACGAGCTTCCGGAAGACGTCGAGTTCGCCTACGTCCTCTTCCCGAACCTGTCTCCTGAGGAGCTTTTCGAAGCCATACTCGAGGACTTCGGCATAAAGACCCAAGGTGAGACAAAAAACAGGCTCTTCGGAAAGCTGAGGGACTACCTAATAGAGAAAAGGTCGAAGGGAAAGAGGATACTCGTTATAATAGACGAAGCTCAAAACCTCCCTATTGAGACCCTCGAAGAACTCAGGATACTCTCGAACCTCGAGACGAGCGACATGAAGCTCCTCCAGATAATACTACTCGGACAGCCAGAACTCGAAGAGAAGCTAAGCTCGGAGAAACTCAGACAGCTGAGGCAGAGGATAACGATAATCTCGAAGCTCAGGAACTTCTCCGAAGAAGAGACGAAGGCTTATATAGACTACAGGATATCGAGAGCCGGGAATGGCAACGTGAAGATACGCCCGAAGTCCTACAAGCTCGTTTACAGATACTCCCTCGGCATACCGAGGCTCATAAACATAATCATGGAAAGAGCTTTAATGGCTGCCTTCTTGGACTCCTCCCACGAGGTAAAGCCAAAGCACGTGGAGAGAGCTGTAGAGAGCATAGGACTGAGGCTCGAAAGGAGAAAGCTCTCAAGAAGTACAGTCTACGTTGCGGTGGTAACGGTTCTGCTCGCAGCTTTTCTTTTTTTGGGCGGTAGGGAGCTGATAGGTGAGAAGACAAAACCCACCACCGGAGTTGAAGAGCAGTTTGAAGAAGTTTACGTGTCCGTTCCCATGCTTAACATGAGGGAAGGTCCCTCAACGGAGGCGGAGGTCGTATACGTCCTGAGGGAAGGTGACAGGCTGAAGGTTTTAGAGAGGGGTCCGGAAAACTGGATAAGGGTCCTTTACTCGGAGGGAGACCTCAGGGTTGAAGGGTGGGTAAACGGGAAGTATGTGAGGAAGTGAAGACTTCCTTGACTCAGGAAGGACTTCAAAGGTATCTTTAAACTGATGTTCGAGAGGGCAAAGGGCATAGTCAAGAAGGTGACACTTGAGGTCATATATGAGGTAGTTGAAGAAAGGTCAAAGGAAATCAAACAAGAAATAAAAGAGCTAAAAGAAAGACAGGAGCAGGACTTCAGATACCTAAACCAGAGAATAGACATGCTGGACAGAAAGATAGATGAGCAGATAGGTCAGCTGAGGCAAGAGATGGGTCAGCTGAGACAAGAAATGGGTCAGCTGAGGCAGGATATATCAAGACTTGACCAGAAGATAGATGAGCAGGTAGGTCAGCTAAGGCAAGAGATGAGTCAGCTGAGACAGGAGATGGGCCAGTTAAGGCAAGAAATAACGAGACTCGACCGGGAAATTGACGAACAGGTAGGTCAGCTCAGGAACGAGATGAACCAGCTGAGACAGGAGCTAAGACAGGATATAACTCAGATGAACCACAGGATGGATACGGTTATTCAGATGTTGTCGGAGATAATGAGGGGGAGGTGAAATGTTCAGTCATACAATATACAATTTGAATCTATTCTAACTCTACAGTTAGAAACGCCGTTTTGCCATTCTACATCCCAAAGTTGGCAAAAGTTTAAAACACATAAGAAAGATGTGCAACTGTTATCACTATATATGTAATATTCATTACCTAATGTAAAACGTGTGCCACCAGTTATGGGCAAACAAGAACCTGTGTTGTTTACTTTATAATATAGAGTTACTCCTGGTAATTCATCTATATCTATACCTCCATCATTTACACAATCTTGTATTTCATTACCTTCTGAACCCGGAGGATAGCTTACTGTTATAGAAAAAGGTTGTGAATATATTTGTCCACATGCGTCTTGAACTTGAACACTAAAAGTGTAAACTCCAGGATAATCAATAATGTCAGATCCTGAAATGGTGCAAGTTTGTGTTGTGTTTCCAGTACAGAAATCAATACCTAAAGGTAAAGATCCTGAAGAGAGTATCCAAGTGTAAGGAGGAGAACCTCCAAGAGCTGTTATGGTTCCTGAATAAGGATAGCAAATCTGACCGTCCGAAAGTGTGTCCGCAAATCCTGTAAGCGCTGGACAACCTATTATAACTGTATAGTTGGCGGTTATACTTTGTGGAGGAGAACAACTGTCTTGAAAAGAGACTGTAAATGAACAAATTCCTGGAGCGGTTGGAGTGCCAGAGATAACTGCACTTGTAGATCCACAGGAAATAGAAAGACCATTACATGATGTAGTAGGATCACACTGAGTATTTGATATGGGTGGTTGCCCCCCTGCTACAAGGATCGTTTGACTAAAGTATATTCCTACATAAGCATTGAATGTTGAACCACTCGATGGGGTTATAGATATAGGAGTACAAGCACCACCCCCTCCACCTCCTCCACAATTCGGATCCCTTAGAGTTATTGAAAATCCCTTGGTAGCCGTAGTACAGGAGGAGACCTGTATGCCGAAGTTGTAAACACCCTCGGAACATCCCGTATCTGTAGGCGGAGTTCCTGTTATCTCTCCTGTGGAGTTATTGAGACTGAGTCCAGGGGGAAGGCTACCCGAAACTACTTGGAAATTATAAGTCCCGCTTCCCCCGATCGCATCTATGTCAACTGTGTAGGGTGTTCCCTCGTAGGCATCTGGTAAGGTATTGGTTATTATCTCAACAGGTTTCGCGTTGACAGGTATGGTAAAGTTCTGAGTTACGGACTGACCTGTGCTGTCTGTGACGGTGGCAGTAAAGTTTATCTGGGTGGAGCATCCGCTCACTTCACCTGTTGTTCCGGGATTTGTGTTTACTGTTCCGCTTATTGTACCATCGGAAGATAAAGATAGACCACTCCCCACAGTTCCGCTCCACGTATAGGGAGGTCTGCCACCCTTGGCTTGAAGTTGGTAAGAGTAAGGTTCATCTTCTACCGCAGAAGGTAAGGTTGATGGACTTGTTATAGTCAGAGCTTCACATCCTTGAGCTGTTTGGATCTCGTGGAGGGTAACCCACTTTACTATGTCATCATAAGGTTCCACCCTGTTGATATCCCCAGCGTAGTTGTCAACGTTCACCCCGTATTCAAAAACGTCTATCGTTGTGGGTGAGTTAACCCCCTGAGTGCCTGAGGTCTGGTTGTTGTAGTTTCCGTTACCGCTAATTACTATGAAGGCTACATTATTTATAGTCTGGGTGACTGTTGAGCATCCTGAGTCTTGGCAGATCCTTACAGTTAAGTTGGTAGAATTCAAACCGCAGAGTCCGTAAGGAGATGAAGTTGTAAGGTCTTGGTCGTAAACGTAAGCTAAATCCTTTCCGTAGGAGTCTTTAAGAGTCCTCACTGCGGAGCTAAGCTCTGCATCCGTTGGAAGCCTACCTGAGGAGGTGGCAAACCCCACTATACCCTCAACAGCTGCATCCACGATCTCCTTGCTCTCCGAATACTTTACCCTCTTTATGAGGACGCTGACTATTCCCGCACCTATGCCGAGGAGTATGCCGAGGACTATGAGGACGACCGCAAGCTCTATGAGGGTTAGACCTTTTTCCCTTCTCATCCTCCGAACCCCATAGCCCTCAGCTGTCTCAGTCTCTCCTCTACCGCTTTTTTTATCTTCGGATCGAGTTCGAGACCCTTGAGTTTTGAATATATCCTGAAGGCGGACATGTAGTCTCCCGTGTAGTCGAGGAGTCTGGCGTAGTTGTAGGCGAAGTAGGGATTGTATGGGTCCTTATCGTAGGCTCTTTTGTAGTTCTCGAGGGCTTTTCCGTATTCGCCGAGGGTCTCGTAGGCGTAGCCGAGGGCAAAAGAGATGAAACCCTTTTTGTCGAGGCTCGAATACTTCTCCCCCCTTTTCACCGCTTCCTCTTGTAAGTTCTGTTTCGAAAGCTCTATAAGGTAGGTGTATGCTACCTTTTCGCTCTTTGTCTCCTCAACTATCTCCTCAGCCCTTTTAAGATCCCCCATCCTCACCGCGACGACAACGAGGTTGTTGGCTACCTTGAGGCTTTTTCTCAGAGAGTAAGCTTTTTCGTAATACTCCCTGCTCTTTGGAAGGTTTCCCTCTCTGAAATGTCTGTCAGCGAGGAGAAGGTATGTCGTCGGGTCCTCGAGTGTAATGACACTCGGCGTCTTTGACTTTATGTCCTCTGTTATCTTCTTTATCTCCTCCTTCGGTTCCACCTTTGCCACTTTTTCTTTAGGAACTTCCGCTTTTTCGGGCTTTATAACCGGCTCCTCTCTTTGGGGTTCTTCTATTACCGGTTGTTCTTCGGGAGACGGGAGTTCCTCTATGGTTTCGGGTTCGGAGAAGACTACTTGCTCCGCAGGTCTTCCGATCTTGGGTGTTTGAAAGCCTGTAAGGAGCTGGTTCGTTAAGAAGTAGGCAACGACGGCGCTGAGACCGAAGGCTCCGCCCACAAAGATGAGACCTTTCCTTCCCTTTTTGGTCCTTTCCTTCAAGAGAGCCGGGGGTATTGAAGTCCGCCTCCTCGGGGTTCTGAACCTTCTCAGGACGTCCAAGAGAAGGCTCATTTCATAAGCTCCCGTCGACAACCCTCGGTCTCAGGAATATGATAAGCTCCCTCTTTTCTTTGAACTCCCTCCTGTGCTTGAAGAGGTATCCGAGAACGGGTATGTCTCCGAGACCGGGAACCTTCCTCTCCTCGGTTCCCTTGACGTCCCCTATGAGACCTCCTATTATGACGAGGTCTCCGTCCCTTACCCTTACTATGGTTCCCGCTTCTTTGATATTCAAAACAGGTGCTTCTGCAAGAGGTTGCGGACTTTGAGGGGGGAAAGTTCTGGTACCTTCAAGTCTTGTAGCTACAGGAACTATATTCAGGATCACATTTCCTTCCTCATCTATAAAGGGTGTAACGCCAAGGAGGATACCTTCAAGGACATTTAGTCTTCTTATATTTTCCTGAACTTGGGTAGTGGGCGTTGTTCCAGGAACTATTGTTATGGCTTGTCTTTCAAAAAAGGGTCTTAACACACCAGTAGCTATAAGAGCTGTCTGACCGTTGGAGACCATAATCCTTGGATTTGAAAGGGTGTGGACTTTTCCGTAGCTGGCAAGGGCGTGTAATAAGATTTCAAAGTTTACTGAACGCAATCTTATAACAGTGTATGTTCCTCTGTGTGTTTCAAGGAGCTGACCTTGTAAATTTTGAGGACTGGTTCCTACTCTAAATCTAAAGATATCATTTAAAAAAACCTCCCAGTCTACGCCGAATTGAAACTCATCCCGCAGAGTCAACTCAACTATCTTCGCCTCTATGAGGACCTGCTTTGAGACCTGAGCTTTCAGCTTCTTTATGAACTCTTCCACCTTCTCCACGTTCTTTCTGTAGTCGGTAACTACGAGGGTTCCCGTGAACCTGTTCAGGACGTATTTCCCTTTCTCGGAGAGGAGTTTTTTTAGGTTCTCCTCTATCTGGGCGAAGAAGTCCGTCGACCCTTGGGGACTCCTGTAGTCGAGGGTGAAGTTTCCCCTCAGTCCCGTTCCGCCGGTTACTCCGAATCCGGGCGTTGCGAGGGTCGTCCCGAAGAAGCCACCCCCGAAGGCTAAGGCTCCCCCTAAAACGTCTCCGCCGAGGGAACTGTTGTATTCGGTGACCGTGGTTATGTAGGGTAGCTTGAAGGTCTTGGTCACGAAGGCTTTTATGTATAGGACGTTCCCTACGACCTCGTAGTAGAGTCCCGTCATGTCCATTATGATCTCGAGGGCTTCCCTCATGGGAACTTTCGTGAAGGTGGCTGTCACCTTTATGTTCGGGTCGACCTCGGGCGAGATAATAAGGTTCAGACCCGCACCGTCCGCTATCGCGTAGAGGACCTTTGTAAGCGGTGCGTCGACCGCTGACATGGTAAAGGTCTTACCTTCGAAGGGGTCCACCTCCTCGTAAGTTGGGGCGATGACGGGAGGGGGTGGTGGAGGCGGGGAGATCCTCACCTCAGGAG